>JAEXZL010000037.1 GCA_023451395.1 Bacillota bacterium
TCAGAGCTTTTCTCTCTGGTGGAATTTTTCTTGATCTTGCCATATAAAAAACCTCCTAGATTAATTTTATTTTACCATTAATCCAGAAGGTCTTATTTGTTATTTACACAAAAATTTTTACAGTCTCCCTTAATCCAATTAATTTCTATACAGATTTTAAAAAATACTTGATAAATAGGATATAAAACTATAGTTTTCTACGAACTCTTCCAATGAGTCATAATAAACTTAAAACGATCATTGCTTCAACAAACTCCCGAAGCCATCCACGTTTCCACCAAGCTATAGCAAATATTATAGCTAAAACTATAAAATTAATAATAAGTAAATTTTTGACCATTATCATAAATACTTACATTTAACCTACCTTTACAACTGTCAACCTTCGCTTATCCTAACATTAGCTCCCTCTATGTTTTTATATACTCGTTTTTCATTCTTGGATACCTTTTTTATAATTTCTTCATTTAAATCAACACCTAATATTTCTGCAATACCATATAAATAAATTGCTACATCTGCTAATTCTTCACCTACTGATGGTAGCCTCTTTCTATATGCTTCAAATGCCTCGGCAAGTTCACCCTGTGTATAACAAAATTCTAATTCTACATTAGTAACATTAAAACCCTTTTCCATTTTATTATTAAAAATAAGTTTCTGTACATCCTTTAAATCACTCATATCTTTACTCCTATTAGTTTATTCTATTGAATCTCAACATTGGAAACATTTTACACACAATAATTATATACCAAAAATTATGTGCTTACTGCAAAGTTTTATATATATTACTAAAATTAAGTATTTATAACCTTATTTACACAAATAAATAAGGGCCTACTTTTAAGTAAGCCCTATATTCTTTCAACGTTACAAAGGTAACTTTCGTATTAGATTCTTATTGCATTTTTTCCGCTAGAATTTTTATACGCTCTAGAACTCTGGGTAGCTTGATATTAAATGTTTCTTCTTGTTCTTGTGGAATATCTGTTTTAAGAATTAATGTAGTAACTCCATTTTTTTCAGTAAGGGAATAACTCTCTGCCCCTCCAGTCCACTCTTTTTGCCGTTCCTGCTGTCCACTTTCTTTTGTATCTGCACTGTGTCTGAATAATACAAACTCATTGGGATTAAATTCCTCTATAAGACTTGTCACCCCATAACCATTTACAGATGATATAAACTGAATCACATTTCCCTCTTTCATTACTCCCTTCATATATGTGCCTTCATCAATAATATTAGCCCAGTCACGAAATGTTTTATCTTCCCAAAGAGTTGCCCAGACTCTTTCTTTAGAGGCATTTATTTCTATTGAAAATTGCATTTCTTTCATAATTTCCTCCTTTAATCAATACTACTTTCTCAGCAGTAGCTTACTTCCAATCAACCTTCGCTATCGCTCTGTTTCTTGGGTAAGCCTTGCATGGAACGTACTAATTACTTCTCTTCGTCCCTATCGGTCCTTGACAAGTAAAGTTACGTTCTCAGCAGTAGGCCGTTTCCAATCGAATATAAATACTCTTCTCTTGGACGTCCCTTGCATGGAACGTACTAATTACTTCTCTTCGTCCCTATCGGTCCTTGACAAGTAAAGTTACGTTCTCAACATGCGCCGTCTGTGGGAACATATCCACTGGCTGCACTATTTGTGTTTTATAGCCCTTTTCTTCAAGTATTTTTAAATCTCTAGCAAGGGTTGAAGGATCACAAGATACATATACAATTCTTTTAGGAGACATTTTTCCTATGGCATCTAAAAGCTCAATTCCACAGCCCTTTCTTGGAGGGTCAACTACTACTACCTCTGCTTTTACCCCTTTTTTTATAAGCTGGGGAATTTCTTTTTCTGCTTCTCCTACAATAAATTCTACATTTGACACAGAGTTTTCTCTAGAATTTTCTATGGCATTTTCTATGGCCTGAGGAACTATTTCTACCCCGTAAACCTTCTTTGCCTTTTGGGATAAAAATAGAGATATAGTACCAGTGCCGCAGTATGCATCAAAAACTGTTTCCTCCCCTGTAAGGTCTGCAAATTCTAGAGCCTTTTTATAAAGCACCTCTGTTTGCAGGGGGTTCACTTGAAAGAAGGACAAAGGAGATATTTTAAAACGAAAATCTCCAATATAGTCTGTTATGTAATCATCTCCATAAAGCACTATACTTTCTTCGCCCAGTATAACATTAGTAGGTTTAGAATTTATATTTATCATTATGCTTTTTATATTTGGAAGAGCCACTCTTAATTCCTTAATAAGCTCTGGCAGTGCAGGGAGGCTCCTTTTTGCAGAAACCAGAACTATCATGAGCTCTTTGGTTTTAAATCCCTTTCTAATCATTATGTGGCGAAGCTCTCCGTCTTTGGAGTATTCCCCTTCCACTATGTATGGCTTTATTCCATTTTTAATAATCCAGCTTCGGATTATCTCCACTGCTAGGTCTGCCTCCTGATCCTGAATAAGGCAGCTTTTAGTATCTATTATATTGTGGCTTCGAGGTGCAAAGAATCCTATATTTACCTCGCCATTTTTAAGTCCCACTGGAAGCTGAACCTTATTTCTATATCTATAAGGCTTTTCCATCCCTAAGGTAGGCAGCACTATATCGGGACTTAGGCCTCCAATTTTGCTAATGCAGTCCTTAACCCTTTCTCTTTTAAATTCCAACTGGCTTTCATAGGAACTATGCTGAAGAGAGCAGCCTCCACAGCTTTGGTAAACGGAGCAGGGAGGCAATTCTCTAGCCTTTGATGGTTCAAGAATCTCCAATAATTTTCCATAACCATAGGTTTTCTTAGCCTTTACTATTTTAACCCTTACCTTTTCTCCTTTTAAAGCCCCAGGAATAAAAACTGTATAGCCTTCCATATCCTTGGCTATACCTTCTCCCTCATAGCCCTGAGCTGTTATATCTAAAATATATTCTTCATTTTTATTTACCAATTTAATCACCTTTTATATTATAAGTTTTCAAAAATTCTTTCGCTAATGCTATATTTCATATACATATATTAATGCTGTATTTCTCACTAATTTTCCCTTAATAAGTTTCAAAAGTCAAGAACCATTAAAAAATTACTACTAAGCTTAACTATTAAAAAAATATATCAAAAGAATAACCTTGTCTCTTTTGTTCCTTGGCTTAAAAATAACAAAAAAAAGAGCACCTAACAGGTGCCAAGTAATATTAGAATCAGTTGCCATTTAACATCTTAGTATTATCGCCAGTGTTTGTGACGAATATACACCTTATTATAATAAATAAAGGAAAGTAAGTGTGTAAACTTTTTGTTAACATTTTGTTAACAAGGATTATTTAATCCATTATATGTATTTTATACTGATATATATTTAATATAATTAAAATAATGTATATTTTATCTGTTATTTTAATTCTTAATATCTAATAAATAATATTTCAAGATTTAAAATATAAAAAGATAAAAGAGGCTGAAACACAGCCTCTTGAATATCTTGTTTTATTCCACTATACTTACTTGAAGCATATTTGTAGATCCAACCTCATGAATAGGAAGACCTGCTGCTATAACAATTATATCTCCCTTTTTAACGAAGCCTGTTTTCATAGCCATTTCTCCTGCCTGAGCTATCATTTCATCTGTAGTTTCAATTTTGTCAGCTAATATTGGATAAACTCCCCATACAAGGGCTAACTGCTTAGCTACAGATTCGTTAGGAGTTACAGCTATAATTGGTGATTCGGGCTTATATCTTGAAACTCTCCTAGCAGTAGAACCAGATTGAGTTGAAGTAATAATTGCTGCAGCATTAAGCTCCATAGCAACATTGCATACGGAACGGCTTATAGAACCTCCTATAGTTTTTGCCTTCTTTCCATGCTTTAAGCTTGCACCTTCATAGGTTAAGTTCTTCTCTGCTTCCATAGCTATAGTAGCCATAGTTTCCACTGCCTCTACAGGCCAGCTTCCATTAGCACTTTCACCACTTAACATTATTGCATCTGTTCCATCCAAAATAGCATTTGCTACGTCGGAAACCTCAGCTCTTGTTGGTCTTGGATTTCTTATCATAGAATCAAGCATTTGAGTAGCTGTTATTACAGGCTTTCCGTATTTATTACATTTTTCAATTATCATCTTCTGAACGGAAGGTACCTTTTCTATTGGAATTTCAACCCCAAGGTCACCTCTGGCAACCATTATTCCATCAGAAACTGCAAGGATTTCATCAATATTATCTACACCCTCTTGATTTTCAATCTTAGAGTAGATATGAACATTTTTTCCGCCATTATTGTTTAAGATTTCTCTTATAGCTGTTACGTCCTCAGCCTTTCTTATAAAGGAAGCTGCAACTATATGAACTCCTATCTTGCAACCAAACTTAAGATCTTCAATATCTTTTTCTGTCATTGCAGGAAGCTTTATTGGAACCCCAGGAACATTAACTCCCTTATGAGTCCCTACCATACCGGTATTAAGTACCATAGTCTGTATTTTGTTTCCTTCTATTCCTTTAACCTCTAAACCTACAAGGCCATCATCTATAAGTATTCTATCACCAATCTTTACATCAGTAGCAAGTCCTGCATAGGTTACGCTGCACTTTGTATCGTCACCAATTACATCAGCTCCAGCATAGATATCAAAGTTAGCTCCAACCTTAAGCTCCACCTTTCCTTCTGCAAATTTTCCTGTTCTGATTTCAGGACCCTTAGTATCAAGAATTATTGCTATTTGCTTTTGGGATTTTTCAGCTAGCTTCTTTACCATGTTAATTCTTGCTGCATGCTCTTCATGATCACCATGAGAAAAATTATGTCTAGAAGCATTCATTCCTGCTTCAATAATTTTAGTTAATATCTCTTCTTTTTCACTGGCTGGACCTATGGTACATACTATTTTGGTATTCCTCATTCATTTACACTCTCCCTCAAACTAATTTTCCTGCTAAGTTTCTTATTTCGTTTATTTATGTATATCTCACCTATGTTATCAACAAGAAGACAACTTATAGTGAAAGTATTCTAGCAACCTCATATAGTTCATTATCAAATTTTCTTTCCATAGCAAGGGCTTCATCTATATCTTCATCAATTATTTTATTATCTCTTATTCCCACTACTCTAGCACTCTTACCTTCAATCAATATTTCAACAGCCTTAGCTCCTAGCCTTGAAGCAAGCACTATATCACTTACAGTAGGTGAGCCTCCTCTTTGAATATGTCCTAATATTGTGGCTCTAGTCTCAAGGCCTGCTATATCCTGAATAAAGGCTGCAAGTTCATTAGCTCCGCCAACACCCTCTGCAAGGACAATTATATTGTGCATTTTTCCATTATTCTTACCATCTAGAATAGTTCTTATAAGGGCTTCCTTATCAAAGTCCTTTTCAGGAACTATTATAGCTTCTGCTCCACCAGCAAGACCTGAATATAGAGCTATATCTCCACAATGCCTTCCCATTACTTCAATAACACTTACTCTTTCATGAGAAGTAGAAGTATCTCTTAATTTATTTATTGCATCATGAACAGTGTTTAAAGCTGTATCAAATCCTATAGTACAATCAGTATAGGATAAGTCATTATCTATAGTTCCTGGAAGTCCCACAGTAGCAACTCCAAGCTTAGATAGAAGCTTAGCTCCAGTGAAGGATCCGTCACCTCCGATAACTATTAAAGCATCAACACCATAGGCCTTTAATATGTTAGCTGCCTTCTGTCTAACCTCTTCTTTTTTAAATTCCTCGCATCTTGCGGTTCTAAGTATAGTTCCGCCTCTTTGAATAATATCAGATACACTATGTCTATCCATTCGGAAAAGCTCTCCGTTTATAAGCCCTGCATAACCTCTTCTTACGCCCATAACTTCTAAGCCATTATGTAATGCCATTCTTACTACCGCTCTTATGGCAGCATTCATTCCGGGAGCATCTCCACCACTGGTTAAAATCGCAATTTTTCTAATCATCCCTAATGCCTCCTATTTGGGACACGAAAAGTCCCGTATATATTTTATTTATCCCACTTATCACTAAACCTATTTTACATAAACTTTTTAAGTTTTTCAATATGACGTTAACTTTATTATACCCTTATACTTTTACATATATGTTAACTAACTATAGATTAAACTTTAAAATTAGCAATAGCATTTCCGCTTATGGTTAAAATTTATGCAAAAGAAAATAATAGCATATACAAATATATATGACAAAAAGAAATCTGTAAAGCTTACTTAAAAAATAATATACACTTAAAAAAAATTATAAAAGGCACAAAAGCACCTAACTTAAATTAGTTATTGTGCATTAGTGCCTAAAAGTTATCTTTCTTTAAATTGAGGAAGATAATCTTTGTTTTCTTTAATAATATCCATAAGAACAGCCTTTGCTTTAAACCCATCGTTTACAAAAGGATTGATAGTTAATGCCTGAATTGCCGCCTTATAATCTCCATTTACCGCTGCATCTATTGTGAGCTCTTCATAGGCTTTAACCTGCTGCAGCAGCCCTCGGATGCTTGTTTCAACATGACCTATATTTATGGGCTCTGCCCCTTTCTTACTTATAATGCAGTTGCACTCTATAACTGTATCCTTGGGAAGATCTAGTATAGTTCCATTATTTCTTATATTCACAAATTGAATATCCTTTTTATCATTATATATAGAATTAATCAAATTAACTGCAGCCTCACTATAATGGGCACCGCCTCTTTGAGAAAGCTGAGGTGGCTTGATATTGAGGTTTTCATCTTTGTAAAGCTCAAAAAGCTCCTCTTCAAGCTTTCTTACTACCTCTCCTCTTGTCCCCTTTTCCTTAGCATCTGCAATGGTATGATTTAGCATTGCTTCCTTCATGTAATAATATCTATGATAAGGGCAGGGAAGCATTCCAATAGCATGTATAAGCTCCTTATCAAAATCTCCTCCTGGTATATTCTTCATGTTAAATTCCTTGCTATCAGCAATTTTATCAAGGACCTCACCGGTTATATCAACACCATCTTTATACACCTTCCTTCCCCATACCAGATGGTTAAGGCCAGCAAATTCAATATATATTCTATCTGGTGAAACTTCATAAAGCTCCGCAACCATATTTACCATTCCAATTGGCACATTGCAAAGACCAATAGCCTTGATATTAGTATGCTTTAAAACAGCTTCTGTCACTATTCCTGAAGGATTAGTAAAGTTAATTAAGAAGGCATTAGGACACAGCTCCTCCATATCCCTGCATATATCTAATATTACTGGTATAGTTCTTAAAGCTTTAGCAAAACCGCCAGCACCAGTGGTTTCCTGTCCTAAAAGATTGTACTTTACAGGAATTCTTTCATCTCTTATTCTTGCCTCCATAAGACCTACTCTAAGCTGAGTAGTTACAAAGTCTGCATCCTTAAGAGCCTCTCTTCTATCAAGGGAAAGATGAATATTTATATTAGCCCCAGCCTTCTCTACCATCCTTCTAGCCAGGTTACCCACTATTTGAAGCTTTTCTTTACCTTCCTCAATATCCACTAAATATAAATCCTCTAAAGGCAGCTCTCCTGCAAGCTTTCTATTTATAAAACCCTCCACAATTTCTGGAGTATAGCTAGAGCCTCCACCAATAGTTACAATCTTTAAACCCTTTTTCATTTTCATCCTCCTTTAGGTTGTTTTAATAAATCTATTTAAACTAATGAAATTTCTATTAGAACTATTCAATATAAGGCTATATAAACGATTTTTTTACTTTGTGAATGAACTTATTTTATTTCTTGTGAGGGAATTTATTTTATACCTTGTGTATACTTGCTCCCTATGCTTCCCTGACCTTCTCTTTCTTTGTCTGCCTTTGTAGCAAGGATATAAAGTGCTATAACAACAAAGGTAATCAATGGTCCCATAAAGGCGGAAACTATTGCTGCTACCGTAAAGGCATGAGCCATATATTTATAGATGTCTAAAAAGCTATAGCTTTTTATTCCCCTTATAAAATTAATCCCATAAAAAATACCTGAAAGAAGTACTGTAGATAAAATAATTCCTCCCCACATTTGTATTATTTTTGCTGACATTATAAGAGGTGATGTCAGTTTAAATAAATTTATAAAATCTTTAAAGCTTCCTAAAAACATCTGACCTATAAGTTCTAAAAATAAGCTGGAAATCAAGCCTATGATTGTAAGAGCAAACTGATAAAGCAGCACTCTTATTATTGAGAGCTTCTTTAGACTATAGTATTCCTGCGGCTTAACCAGGCTTATATAAAATTCCTTAAATATATTCATGGTCTTCCTCCCTTCTTAAAAATAATGCATAGAGGTGACTATATTTCTACAGTCACCTTATGCCTAGTTTTTATATTTTTTTAAAGTGCAACGCCCTCAGTTCCTTCATAGGATTTTTCCTGTTCGTAGTACTGCTTATCTACAACCCTTAGGAATGGGAAGTATATGAAGAAACTTATAACAAGCTCTACAATTTGAAGGAGTGCACCCTTCCATCCAGCAATTAAGGCACCGCCTATTATCGGTGGTGTTGTCCATGGAATTATAGCTCCAGATGGGCGAGGAACTAACCCCGTTGATATAGCAAAGTAACAAACTACTGCTAATATCATTGGTGTTAAGATGAAAGGAATCATCATTATTGGATTTAAAACTACCGGAAGACCAAAGGTTATAGGCTCATTTATATTAAATAGTCCCGGTAATATAGCAAGCTTACCTAGCTGCTTAACCTGCTGTGATCTTGCAAAGAAAATCATCGCAATACATAGGGCTAAGGTACAGCCTGAACCACCTAATTGAAGATATAATTCCTGGAACTGCTGAGTAATAATGTTTGGTAGTGGAGCGCCAGCTTCAAAAGCTCTAAAGTTAGCATCAGAAAGAGATATCCAAAGAGGGCTCATTACAGCACCAACTATATTAGCACCATGTATACCAAATACCCAGAAAAGTCCTATAAACAGGTTAGCTATTAAAGTAGCTGGTAAACCTGCACTTAAAGCTGTAAGAGGTGCTTGTAAGAATTTAAATATAAAACCATGAACGTGTTGATATTCTGTAAGGCTAAATCCTAATCTAACAAAGTTAAATATAACTAAAGTGATTACTGCAGGAATTAATGCTGAGAAAGATCTGGCTACTGTAGGAGGAACTCCCTCAGGCATCCTTATAACCCAGCCTCTTCTAACTACAAACTTAACAATCTCCACAGCAAAAATTGATACAAAGATACCGACAAATAAACCCTTTGCTCCCATCCACTCTGTAGGAATAACACCTGTAACATTAATAGCTGCAGTAGCTCCTTCTGGTGTTACTGCTGTACTAAAGGGGGTAACAACAAAGAAGGCTGCAAGAGCAATTGCTCCAGTACTTATTCCTTCAAGCTCGTAGTGATTGGCTAAACTATTTGCTATGCCATATACTACGAAGAGAGTCATTATATTCATTGTTACTTCGAAGGGCTTGCTGAAGAAGGCACTCCACTTATCCCCAAAGATACTTGCCATATAATCGCCATAGCCTTCTATAGGAATGTTGTTAACTAAGAGAAACATAGCTCCTATGATAATTAATGGCATTGCCAGCATGAAACCATCACGGATAGCATTTAGATATCTGTTTCCGGATATTTTGCTAGCTACAGGCATAAGCTTACTTTCCATTACATCCATAACTCTACTCATACTTTTTCTCCTTTATAATTTATATTTTTATTATTTCTTTATTAAAGCTAAAGCTTGCTCTAGTACCTTTTCCCCGTTCATAAGCCCATATTCTCTAGGTCCTATAACGTCTATAGGTACATTGTGCTGATCACAAACCTTCTTAATTTTAGCTAAGGCATATCTTACCTGAGGCCCTAAGAGCACTACATCTGCTCCAGGAATACGTTTACTCATCTCTGCTTCTGGATAAGCGTTTATTGACACCTCTACACCCTTAGCAGCTGCTGCCTTTTCCATTTTTGTTACTAAAAGACTAGTGGACATGCCTGCAGAACAAAACAATACTATATTTACCATACTCTATTCCTCCTAAAAAATAATATTTTACAAAATTAAGAATAAAAACATACTATATTATATTTTTCCTCTTTCCTAATGTGAGTTAATAATAAATCCTGTAAGCCTATAATTATCTAAAAAATTATTCTCTAGGAAAATACCCTTCCTGTTCTGCACTACCTATAGGCTCTCCCTTAGCCAATTTACAAGCAAAACTTGCAATATTTCTTAATGATTCATTTAAACCTGTTCCGCCTCTTCCAGGGGTCTTGACAATATAAATTTTCTTTCTAAAGATTTCTGTTCCTGTACTATCAGCTGCCATTGCCGCAAAGGCAGGTTTTTGAAGTTTTTCCTGTACTGCTTCTACTAAATAGCCGCAACACTCTCCATACCTTTTATAATTTAGGGCTGGTCCGCATAAAACCACATCAGGATTTAGTTTTTTAATAAAATCTAAAATCTCCTCTGTTGCTTTTTCCCTATTTTCTAAAAAGTAATTATCGCCACATATAATAGTACCTGTTATATCACCTCCATATCTCATTAAAGTTGATTTAAGAAGCATTCCAAGACCTGCTCCGCCCCTTTGAGCAGTAGGTGGAATGTTCATTTTTTCATCCCCACCAAAACCAGCTTGTACCTGGTTTAAAAATTGAACTACCTTTATCATTTTTATCACCTAATCCTTTGTGCCTTTATTGTGGGCAGAGCCCTTTAAAATATTAATTTCCTTTTGCATAGCTATCATATTTCTCATAAGTTCTTTTGATAAAATAGTTGACATCAAATGATCCTGAGCATGTACTAGAAGTAGATTAAGCTCAATCCTCTTGCCCTGTGCCTCACTGTGTATTAAGCTTGTTTGCATGTTATGAGCCTTAATTAGTGACTCATCAGCCTTTTCTAAAGCTTTATCTGCTTCTTCGTAATTTCCATCTCTAACTAAATTATATGCTTCATATATATAACTTCTTGCATCCCCGGAATAACTTATAAGCTCAAAAGTAGCTTCTTCACTGATCATTCCATTAACAGAATCTGCCATTAATCTTCCTCCAATAGTTTCATATTTTCTTTATACTTTTATAAAAGCAATAACCGTGCCAAAATAAAAAAAGCCCCTTAAAGAGCAATTAAAGGGAGCTTTTAAAATATCTAAATATTCAAATTTATACACTTTCTATACACTTTTACTGATTTATGCAAGGAGCTTATACACATAAACACTATTTAACGTAATTGATACAGAAATATAACATTATTATTCATTCACTACATTTCTAAGTATAAAGCATATTTCATCATCACTAAATTGAAGCTTATAAAACTCTTCCATAAGACTTATGCTTTTTCTTATAGCTTTAAATATATCACTATATCTCTTTTTCAAATCCTCCTTAGAATAACAGGAGGGAGTAAGCTTTCCATCAATTATATTGCTTATGCTACAGACTATGTGTACTAGAAGCCCTATTCTAATATCATAATCTAAGGTTTGATTTACCTGTTTCTCCAGGCTTGTTATAAACTCATCGTAGAGCATTTCAAAATTAAAGAGATCTATATTAGGAACATCTCCCTGGAGCACCTCTAAAAAGGTATCATAACCCATTTCCTCCTGAGCCTTCTCTAAAATGGATGTGTTGTCTAAAAGCTTCTTAAGCTTCATGCACTCTCTATCAATGAGAATTTCATAGGTAGATAAAAATGGTATGCCATAAATCTTTGGATCAATGGGTCCTACAATGGCTATTATATTCTTTTTCTTTGAAAGGTTATTTATAATATTATACATATATTGCTTATTGTTTAAGGACATAGGAAATATTTTAGCATTATAAGAACTTAAATTTATCTTATTCTCTATAAAATTCTTAAGCTCCTTTGCACTTCCCTCTCCTGTAGAGCAGATGGTTATGATTATATTATCACCATTAGGAATGAAATTATCTGATACCTTCAAATCGTAGGATGCATAGCTAGCTAAGGAGGCATTTAAGTCGCTATAAATCTTATCTATGTCCATCTCAATAACTGCTCTTCTGGAGCATTCAATGGCTATTGGAGTAGATACCAGGGTAAAGGACTTAATAAGTATTCCTGTTTCCTTGGCTATAAGCTCTCCAAAGGTTCCTAAAGAGCCCATATCCACTAAAAGCATTACCCCTGCACCTTGGTGCTTTTTAACAATTAAATCCTTAAGCTCTTCATAAGCTATTTGAGGACTTTTATCAAGATTCATATCATAAGCATAGGCATTATTGGCACCTACAAGCTTATTTACTACTTCTGCCATAGAGGACGCTGTAGTTCTGCCATGCATTGCTATAACTACAATAGGCCTATCTTCAGCACATTGGCTCTCCATCTCATCTACCGTTAGAAACATAGCTATAAAACCAACCTCATCTTCTGGAATTGAAATCTTAAATTTCTTCTCAAGGCTTAAAGCAAGCTCCTTTGCCAGAGCGTATTCCTCGGGGTTTTTTTCTATTATATTGTATAAATTATGATTTACTATGTTCTTCCCTGAGCGGAGCCTTTCTACACTGGCATTAACATGAAGAGCAAGCCCATAAAAAACCTTTACAGGGAAAATTTTATTAAGCTTCTTCCCTCCAAGTCTTAGAAAGCTCTCCAGCATAGTTATAATGTCTTCAGAAACTATCTTTGAAAGCTCATATTTTGAAGCTCCCCTTTCAAAATTCCTTATAAATCTTTTAAAATAATTTTCTATATCAAGCTCCATTAAAAGCTTAACCTCATTATCTGCAACACCTCTATGATGAAGCTCAGCAATCCTCTCTTCAATTCCCTCATAGAAATTATTGGGTAGTGAATAGTCACCTTCTTTAATTGTGCTTTTTTGGCCTCTATGAGTGAAATAAAGCTTTACGTCATCTCTAACCAGCTTGTCTATATCTGCAGCATAGTTTTTATAAATTAATAAGCCTTGATTTACATGAGATGCAAAATCAGTACAATGAACCTCTATTTTGTTTTTTGCTGAGGATAAAGAATTTAAGAATCCATTGGCACATCCTAGCTGTATATCGCTCTTTAACTGCCCTACATTACCTGGACATTCATATAAAAGAAGCTGTCTCATGGTATTATGGGAAACCAAGATATCCTTTCCTACCCTTGCAGCCTCAGTGCTGAAAAACTCTCCAATAAGAGCATATCTTTCCTCTAAGGTCCTGTCTTTAAGGGCAGGAATTTTTATGGACATAGGTATTCTTCTGGTGAAGGTAGTTAACAGTGCATTATCTATATCCTCGGTGGTAGCACAAATTATAAGAACCTCACTTTTTTTCTTTCCTTCATCTCCTAAAGGAGTATACATACCTCTATCGATAAGATAGAAAAGCATCTCCTGTCCCTCAGGGGGAAGTCTGTGAACCTCGTCTAAGAAAAGTACTCCTCCGTTAGCCTTGGATACTACCCCCTCTCTATCCTTATCTGCACCAGTATAGGCTCCTTTTTTTGCCCCAAAGAGCTGGGCCAAAAGAAGCTGTGGATTATTAGCATAGTCTGCACAATTAAAGGATACAAAGGGAGAGTTTATCTGAAAAACACCCTTTTCAATAGCATACTTATACATAAGTTCTGCAAACATGGTCTTACCAACACCGCTTGGACCTAATATAAGTGTATGGAGGCCTCTTTTAGGATACATAATTGCTGCTTTAGCCTGCTGTATACACTTCTTTAAGCTCTTATCGCTGCCTGTCAAAGCATCAAAGTTAATACTTTCATTATAATCACTGATGCTTGTAGCTTTATTGGGGTTTATGGTATATATAACCGGCTTTCCTTTAATTTTTAAAAGTATTCCCTGCCTATATAACTCATTGAGTATGGAGCTTGCATTACTCCGCTGCATATTTAGGCTTTCAGATACCTCATTGGCTGAGAAGCCCTCATTTCCCTCTGAATTTTCCTGAAAAAAGTCTAAAACCTGATCTTTGCTGCTTTTCATACCACACCCCTCCTTTACCAATTATTTACACATCATGAATTATTTTAATTTTATCACAAATAAATAAAGTTGCAAATTAATTAAAAAGGGATAGCTTAAAGAGATTCCTTAGCTATCCTCATTAATTATGTCTCTATATTCTTATTTTTATTTTTTATTACCCATTTTCTCCTCATCAATTATAAAAGGAGGGCTTTTTTTAGCCGCATCTAAGGCTCTCCATAGATATTCTCCAAGTATTCCGATGGAAAGCATAATGATTCCAGAGCTTAAAAGGATTAAAATTACTATGGTGGTGTAGCCGTCTACGGTAATTGCACCTTTTAGCCTCTGAACCACCAGTAAAAATGCCCATAAAATACTTAAACAAAAGCTTATAAAGCCAATGGCGGTAATGCATCTTATAGGAAAATATGAAAAGCCCAGCAAAGCATCTAAGGATGCTTTTATCTTCTTAGCAAAGGTCCAGCGAGACTTGCCTATCTCTCTTTTCTTTCGTACATAATATACCATTTCAGCCTTAAAGCCACTCCAAAGTATAAGCTCTGTGATAGGTGTATTGTTTAGCTTTAGACTAACTAATAAATCAATAATCTGACGATCTATAAGAAAGGTATCAAAATCCCCTTTAGGCATATTAGAAAGAGCAAGCTTCTGAATTATAAGTGTATATAGACCAGAAAAAAGCTTCTGATGCCAGGGTTCATCCCTATCTGCTCTCACCGCAAGAACCACTTTGTTTCCCTCAATATATTTATTATACATATCAAGTATTATCTCTGATGGCTCCTGCAAATCCGCTGCCTTTCTAATGGCACAATCTCCTGTACAAACTGAAAGCCCTGCAAGAATTGCAGCATGCTCTCCAAAGTTCCTTGAGAGCTTTACATTTTTTATATTACTATCAACTTTTGCCAGAGCCTGCATCTTCTCGTAGGATTTATCTCCTGAGCCGTCATCTACGAAGATTATTTCATATTCACAGGTCAGTTTATCCAGCGTCCTTTCTTTCAAATCCTCATATAAGGGAAAGAGATTTTCCTCATTATAATAAACCGGTATAATAATTGACAACTTATTCATACTAACCCCCTACAGATAATACAGGCAAATACCCAGTAATATTACTACATTTCCTGCAAGCTTTCCTTTGGTAATCTTTTCTCCTAATAATACCTTTCCAAGAATAAGAACAAAAAAGTACCCTAAGGATTCAATCATAGCACTATCCTGGACAGAAATTTTTTTCATTGCTAAAACCATTAAAAGAGTAGCCAGAACAAAGAAGGTATATCCGCTTATCACATAGGGATTTATGTATTCTTTCCATATGCTATCCTGACTTTTCTCAGCACTCTTTTTCAACAATATCTGAGAAATAGATGAAATAAGCACTGCAATTATTGCCATGGAAACTGCTATAAGGCTACTCATATTTATTCACTATCAAAGTTCCTATAAGAACAACGATGACCCCTAGAAGTTTTTTTAAAGTGATTGTATCTTGAAATAAAACTACAGACCACATAAAGGACCATGCTATGCCAAAGGATCTATTAGCATAGGCAGTGGTTAAAGGAAACCTCTTAAGAACCTGCTGCCAAATAATGGCGTAGACCCCCAGAACCATAAGCTCAAGTCCATACATTATAATGAAACCTCTGGAGAAAAAAGGATAATTAGCTGCATATTTTCCAAAGACTGTAGATAGAGAATAAAAACCTATAGAAAAAAATAACAAGAAATAACTGCCTTTATTCTTTATCCATGAACAGTTAATTGTCAAGAGCAAGCACCTCCAGTATCCTTTTTGAGGATGGAGCTTTTAATATATAATATCCATGCCTGGAGCCGCTATCTATAACAGCTTTCTCAGAGGTATTAGAATCAATATACTTCTCCACTATCATTTCCGGGTATTCCATTTGAATTCTCACAAGGTTTTCGTAGTCTCTCACTGTAAATAAAAAGCTTATGGCTGCATATTCTTCTTCATTCTTATTCACTATCTTAGGCTCCTGTCCTAGTGCAACGGATAGAACCATATGAAGATAGTCGTAGCCTGTGGAGATATTCACAAGATGTGAGCCAATGCAGTCCCCACCCATTCTTGCTCCAATTTCCATTAGGATTATTTCTTCCCTGGAATTAATCCTAAATTCACTATGAGAAGCACCATTTTCTATTCCCAAAGCATCCAAAGCCTTAAAAACCACTCTTTGTATATGCTCTTCCATCTCTTTTGATAGACCTGAGGGTTCAACATGAGCTTTTTCAATATAATTTGGGTATCCAGTAGTATATTTCTTTGTAGCCGCTAAAAAATAATGTTTTCCCTTAAAGCTGATACACTCCATGCTATATTCCTGACCTTCAATAAATTCCTCTATAATTGCTCTATGTTCAAAGGATTGGTCTGCTGCTTTTTTTACAGCGGTGAGCAACTCCTCATTTTTAACAACCTTATTTATACCTCTGCTTCCAGATCTGTCTGTGGGCTTTACTATAACAGGATAGGGGATAGGCAGTGTATACCCTTCTGAAATTTCATCTATAGCTATAAAACCTGGCACCTTAATTCCTGCCTTTTTCATAGCAAGACGCATTTCATATTTATTCGTCTGCTTCTTCACATCACACCACTTATTTCCCGTTAATCCAAGCTCATTACAAAGAAAGGTTGCAGTTATATATCCAAGATCAGTAGCTATGGTCGTTACAGCAGAAGGAGATATTTTTTTGCAAAGCTCTAGAATTTTTTCCTTTTCAGTTATACTTATAGGATAAAAATAATCACTATATTCTTTTCCTACAGCACCTTCCTCCCAAGCAAAAACATGGGTTTCATAATTAAGCTCTCTTGCTCGTTTTATAAGAGGGAGCTGAAATTCTCCCGCTCCTATTATTACGATTTTTTCCATTATATAAATCTATGCCTACTTTCTATAAAATTCTTTTACAGCTTCAATTACAAGATTCTGCTCTTCCTCAGTTAGCCCATAATAAAGAGGAAGCCTTACTAATCTCTCGCTTTCTCTTGTAGTATAAGTGTCCTTACCATGGAATCTTCCAAACTTTACTCCTGCAGGGGCACTATGAAGAGGAATATAATGAAATACTGCTTGAATATCCTTTTCCCTAAGCCAATCTATAAGCATATTTCTTTCCTCTAAATCCTTTGCCTTTATATAGTAAAGATGTCCATTATGACGGCATTCCTCTGGTACTACCGGTAGGTCAACAAGGCCTTTTTCCTCAAGCTCTAAGAAGGCATTGTGATAATAATACCAGACCTTTCTCCTATAATCATTAACTAAATCTGCAGATTCACTGAGCTGCCCCCATAGATATGCAGCATTTATATCACTGGGAAGATAGGAAGAACCATAATTTACCCAGGTATACTTATCTATCTGTCCTCTTAAAAACTTGCTTCTATCAGTTCCCTTTTCTCTTATGATTTCAGCCTTCTCCCCCATATCCTCATTTAATATGGCAATGGCTCCGCCCTCTCCCATGCTGTAATTCTTAGTTTCATGGAAGCTAAAGCAGCCAAAATCCCCAAAGTTTCCTAAAGGCTTTCCCTTATAGGTAGCCATAAGTGCTTGTGCAGCATCCTCCACCACTAATAGATTATGCCTTTTAGCAATATCCATTATCTCATCCATCTCGCAGCCTATCCCTGCATAATGCACAGGAATAATGGCCTTAGTCTTAGATGTAATTGCTTCTTCTATTAGCTTTTCATTTATATTCATGGTATCCGGACGAATATCCACAAAAACTAAGCTGGCTCCTCTCATTACAAAGGCATCTGCTGTGGAGGCAAAGGTATAAGAAGGCAGAATCACCTCATCTCCAGGTTTAATGTCCGCTAAAATTGCAGCCATTTCAAGAGCATGGGTACAGGAGGTAGTAAGAAGAACCTTCTCGGCTCTTAGATGTCTTCGCAGCCATTCAGTGGTCTCCTTAGTGTAAACTCCATCACCGGATATTTTATGATTATTTATTGCTTCAATAACAAATTTTGTCTCAGTACCTAAACACAGAGGTACATTAAATCCTATCATGATTGCTCCCTCCAAGTATCGTTAGCAGTATAACGGTACTATTATTTTAATAAAAACATATAAAGTAATTACTCCTAAAAAAGTAGGAAGTGCATAGATGCCTATAGCACCGATAATTGGATGCCTTATCCTTGCTCTTTCTATTAGCTCACTAATTCCAAGAGTAATATAATACATAAATGGAATAAGCATAGGCATTAAATAGCGTCCCTGTGGCTGAAAGTCACTAAAGTAGGAATAAATTATACTAAGTATAATAGGAATAATAATTGAAAGAAGCATCATCCCATGAAAAAACAATCTTTCCTTAGTAACCCCTTTTTTTAACTCTTTTTTTATCTTTAGTACTAATCCAAAGATAGCAATAATAAAAACTCCAAAATAAAAGATATAAATCCAATAATCAATGAGCAATGTCATTCCTTCAAAAACTCCAATAAAACTTACAAAGGTAAGCTTTGCCCAATGATAAGGGGACCGAAGCATCATAGTTAAGAAGCCTACACCATCTCTAGCTAAGGTTGTTCTATTAGAAGGCTTGAAGATATCAACGGCATATTTCTCAGCATAAAAAGCCTCTGATTTAAGAGCAAGTAAATCTCCATTATAAATAATAAGATTGCGTATAAACCACCAGCCTGCCAAAACAAATACTATTGCAACAATATAGAGAAGCTTGTAAACCTCCTCTTTACGATTTACAACCCCTTTTTTAAGGATATTACTAGTTCCAAGATAATAAAATATACTGCATAATATCACACCATAAGCATTATAATAAGACAAAGCACAGAAGGCTACGCCTACCGCTAGCAATGTCCGGCTTTTTATATCCCATTTACTTTCAGCCCCTAAAATCCATGAATAAAAGACCATAGAAGTGCAGAAAATTGCAAAGGCATCATTATTAATGTAGGTGTGAAGAAAAATAAATTGAGGAAGCATTACAATTAAAGTAACATACATCCACCTATATTCCTTTGGGAGCAGCTTCCTAGCTATTTTTATTACAAAATAGCTTGTTCCCACTGCCCAAAATAGGTTGATACTCCTAGCTGCTATTAAAAGCATTTTAGGATCTAGAGTAAAAATACTTATAAGCTTCATTAATAAGGCCGAAAATATATTTGATAAAAAAGGCATAAACCCATAGGATATACCCCAAACTTCGCTGCGTATAGCAGGGTCTCCCCCATAAGGTAAATATCCCCTTTCAAAAATAAACTGAGGGATTTGGTACCTCATAATTTCATCTGGAGCTACATTTATTGGTTGATTTATAAGCCAAATCAATACTACAGCTAAGAATACTACAATATTTACCACCAATAATAGCTCTCGTCTCTCCTTCACGTCACACCTCACCCCATTGATAATTTATTAATAATTTCCCCTGTTTCTTATTCGCTTGTACTAAACTATTTACTACAGTCCTACATAAGATATGTTCTTTAATGTACATCTATACTAAATACGGAATAGCACCCAAAAAGTGTGCCTAATATTTTCTTTTTTTCTTAAATTTGCTAATAAGAAAATATATTTATCCAGCAATAATTTATTATACTATCTAGTTCACAAATTATCAATTATTTCCTTTTATTCTTTTTATAGGTTGTACTTACAAAATAAATACCAACAATATTATTAATGATACCCATAATTCAGATTTTTATGTTCTTTTAAGAGATTTATTCAACTATTCTAAAGAAACGTTACAAGAATGATTACAAGACTTTATATTAAGAAAGGAATGAAAAAACGCGGTATAATAATAATCATAAAATAAGGTAGTCTTTAAAGACTACCTTATTTTATATCACAACTCATCAATTTAATTTTATAGAGTCTTTTTTAAAATATATCCCTCTCTGTAAAGAAGCTCTGCAATAAGCACTGCACCTCCTGCAGCACCTCTTAAAGTATTATGAGACAAACCAACAAACTTATAATCAAAGATACTATCCTCACGAAGTCTTCCTGCGGAGATGCCCATACCTCCATAAAGATTACGATCGAGATTAGCCTGAGGCCGATTATCCTCTTCAAAGTAGGTAATAAATTGCTCCGGTGCACTGGGAAGCCCTAAGCTTTGGGGCTTTCCACTAAATTCCTTCCAAGCCCTTAATATCTCTTCCTTATCAGGCTTTTTTTCAAAGCTAACAAATACCGCAGCAGTATGTCCATCCGTTACAGGTACTCGAAGGCACTGGGTTGTAATTATTGGAGCCTCTGCTTTTATAATTTCTCCTTGGGAAATGCTTCCCCATATTTTTAAAGGCTCCTGCTCACTTTTTTCTTCCTCTCCACCAATATAAGGAATGACATTATCAAGCATTTCCGGCCATTCCTTAAAGGTTTTACCAGCACCACTAATGGCCTGATAGGTAGTTGCTAGAACCTTTGTAGGCTTATATTTTAAAAGGGGAGTTAGAAGAGGAACATAAGACTGGATGGAGCAATTAGGCTTTACTGCCACAAAGCCCTGCTTTGTTCCAAGTCTCCTCCTTTGCACTTCTATAATCTCCAAATGATTATCATTTATTTCTGGAATTACCATAGGTACATCAGGAGTCCAACGATGGGCAGAATTATTTGAAACAACTGGAATCTCTGCCCTGGCATAGCGATATTCTAATTCCTTAATTTCCTCCTTTTTCATATCTACAGCACAAAAAACAAAGTCCACTAAATTTGCAACCTTCTCTACTTCCCCTGAGGAAATTATTGTCATATTTTTTACTGCTTCCGGCATTGGTTCTGAAAGCTTCCATCTATTTCCCACCGCCTCTTCATAGGCTTTCCCTGCAGAACGGGGACTTGCTATAACTGCACTAATCTCAAAATATGGATGATTTTCTAATAGGGTTATAAATCTCTGACCCACCATACCAGTAGCTCCAATTATACCTACACGCAATTTATTAATCATAATTTCCTCCTAAAATTTTATATTTTTTTATATTATGGCAAACTCTATTTTATGCTTTCAAATTCGGAATAAATGGCTTTAAGTGCCTCTACAAAATCCTTCTCTTCCACTCCTATTATAATATTTAATTCACTAGCACCCTGATCTATCATTCTTATATTAATATTAGCCTTGGCCACTGCAGTAAATATCCTTGCTGCAGTACCCTTAGTTCTTACCATATTACGTCCCACTACTGCAATCAAAGCTAGTCCATCTTCAATTTCCAGAGCTTCAGGCTTAACCCTTTTGTAAATCTCATTTATCAGCTGCTCTCTTTTATTTTCAATTTCATTAGTACTAACTATAATTGACATTGCATCAATTCCTGAAGGGATATGTTCAAAGGAAACGCAATTATTTTCAAGAATCTCAAAAACTCTTCTTCCAAAGCCAAGCTCAGAATTCATCATTCCCTTTTCAATTGTAATAGTAGAAAATCCCTTTTTACCTGCAATACCCGTTACAACTCCATTTGAGCCAGTGATTTCAGCCTGTGGCACAATCATGGTTCCCTTATCTTCTGGATTATTGGTATTTCTAATATTAATGGGAATTTCCGCTAATCTCACAGGGAAAATGGCATCCTCATGAAGCACCGTAGCTCCCATATAAGCCATCTCTCTAAGCTCCTTATAGGTAATAGTCCTTATGACTTTAGGGTTGTCCACTAATCTTGGATCAGCCATAAAAACCCCTGATACATCTGTCCAGTTTTCATATAAATCCGCCTTAACTGCATGAGCAACAATTGATCCAGTAATATCAGAACCACCCCTGGAGAAGGTTTTGATGGTACCATTTGGCATAGATCCATAAAAGCCTGGTATAACTGCATGGCAATGATCTTCAAGAAGCTTGGATAAGGCAGAATTTGTTCTTTCAGAATCTAAAACTCCATTTTCCTTAAAAAAAATCCCCTTTTCAGCATCAACAAAATCAAAATCAAGATATTTAGCTAAAATCATTCCATTTAGGTACTCTCCTCTGCTTGCTATGTAATCTCTTCCTGCATGGTGCTCAATGGCTAAACGAATTCTTTCAAATTCTTTATGTAAGGATAAGTCAAGATTCAAATCATTAATAATTTCATTATATCTTTCCTCAATTTTTTTAAAGACCTGATCTACGTTTTTTTCCTCATAGGATAGGCTGTAGCACTTATATAATAAGTCTGTGATCTTTTCATCCTCTGGGAATCTTTTACCTGGAGCTGATGCAATTATGTATTTTCTTTCCCTCTCACTTTTGATAATTTGTGCTACTTTGCGAAACTGCTCGGCATTAGCCAAGGAGCTGCCTCCGAATTTTAGAACTTTAGTTGCCATGAATAATTTCCCCTTTAACCTTTAGTATTGTTATTACTTTGTATTATCTGCAATGTTTAGTTTATTTTTTATATAAAAAATACCCCTTTAAAAGGGGCTATAAAAATTATTCCAAGGGATATAAACCATATCGATTTTCATAATTAAGATAGCACTCCGCATATGCGACAGTTAAACAAATATTATTTGTTTACCCAGATAAGCCTTTCGCCTCGGTTACCTTCGGCAACAATCCCTTTCCCATAAAGCCATAACCTTGCGAAGGTCCTAGACTAAAGTACTGATGATATGCTGCACCTCTATCTTTAATTTTTTTGCTATTGTAACACAAAATTCAGAAAAGTACAAATGCAATATTTGTAAAACCCTAATACACTATTCCATTAATAGTAAGCATTATCTTTATGTTTTATTGATTAATATATAAAGAAATAGCATAGAAAAGGTAAAACTACACTTTTCTACGCTATTTCATTAAACTTATTCTACTATTTTTACGTTATCCTCGCCAAATTTATCTCTTAAGAACTGAATCCCATCTCCCTTTAAATCAATCCACATATCTCTTGCTAATCGGAAATTCTGCCGCTCCTTGGCAGAAAAAATGTATAAAGGGGTATCTCCTCTATAGGGAACTAGGTATGGCTTTAAACTCCAATTTACTTCCTTAGCCATATTATTGTCCTCTACTCTTATATAAATCTTAGAAGAATTCAATTTTTCTAAGGGTTGTATGTCCTCACAGATTATCTTAGGCGATTCATCCTCTCTTATGCTCATCTTTCCTCTAACCACTATAAGCTGATCTATATCCACCATATAGTTTACCTTTTGAAGAGTATTGGGGAATACTATAATCTCAATAGTCCCTGTAAGATCCTCCAGCTTAAGGAAGGCCATGATATTATTGTTCTTGGTAACCTTTCTGCTTACCTCAGTGATTATGCCTCCAACTATAACTCGTTCTCCATCCTCTACCCCAATATCCTTCTTCATAATTACTTCCGCTGCAGGATCATTGGATAGGGCTTCCTCCTCTAAAGTTTCAGTATCACTAAGAATCTCCTCAACGGAAATAGAGGTTTGTCTTTTAAGACTGGCAGCATATTCATCTAAAGGATGACCTGTAAGGTAAAGTCCCGTCATTTCCTTTTCCATAGCCAGGATATATTTCTTATCAAATTCCTTTATCCTTGGATATTGAATTTCTGGAACCTCAAAGGCTTCTCCTCCTTCAAGGCCACCAAAAAGGCTCATCTGTCCATCTATATTCTTCTTTTTCTGACTGGCAGCGCCATCTAGAAGCTTCTCATGAACTGCTAGCTTCTGAGAGCGGTAGCCCTTAAGATTATCAAAGGCCCCTGCCTTAATAAGGCTTTCCACAGCTCTCTTATTAATAGCACTAGGATCAACCTTATTGCAGAAGTCAGGCAAGCCAGTAAAGCTTCCCTTTTCTTCCCTTGCCTTAACAATGGCTTCAATAACATTCATTCCCACATTCTTTACTGCAGCCAAACCAAAGCGTATGGTATCTCCCTTAACGGTAAATTTGGAGAAGCTCTCATCAATATCCGGAGGCAGTACCTGTATCCCCTGACTTTCCGCAAAGTGAATATAAAAAGCTACCTTTTCACTGCTACCCATAATGCTGTTAAGCATTGCTGCAATAAACTCTACAGGATAATATCTCATTAAATAAGCTGTCTGAAAACCCACCACAGCATAGGCTGCTGCATGGGACTTGTTGACGATTTGTTATGATAAGGCTCTTTATCCTTATCTCTTCACATTTCTGCGAAGTATCGGACTATTTCATTACCCATATTTATGGGTACAGGGCACTCGTGGAGAGAATTATTACTAGGCTGTTCATCTCTCTAGTCTCTGAACCTTTATCCCTACTCTAAGCCCTTTGGGACACTTGGCTGCAGATTTGCCAATCCTTAAACTTTTTACTATATCAAGAACATTACTTCTTGCCCCTATATCTATTACTAGCATAGGTTAGTATTTAAGGCTCTAAGGCTTTTCCTGCAATTCACCCTGTTTTCATTACTAATTACTTAGTAATGGCACTCAAATTATTAATGCATAACTGGCAAAGTCCATCATCTGGTCAAATATCTTATTTGCCACTTCTTCGGATATGCCATTTCTCAGACAGCCTGGAACAATTACATTTCCATCCTCATCCACAACTCCATGGATAAAGTTCTTTCTTTCTTCCTCCATGACCTTGTGTTTCTTCTTGGACATGGCTCTTCTTACCAGATCACTCCTTCCAAGGGAATAACCTCCTAATTTTCTAACTATTTCCATTACCTGTTCTTGATAGACCATTACCCCATACGTGACATCTAGTATTGATTCAAGCTTCGGTGTCAGATATTCAACCTTATCTGGATGTCTTTTGTTTTCTATATATCTTGGAATTTCCGCCATAGGTCCTGGTCTGTAAAGACTTATTCCCGCTATTATATCCTCAAAGGAGTCAGGCTTTAGTTCCTTCATGAAGGAGGTCATACCTGCGGATTCCAACTGGAAAACTCCTACGGTTTTACCTTCTCCAAGCATTTTATAGACTTCCCCATCGCTATAATCTAAAGAATCCAGATCAATCTCTACTCCTCGATTTTCTCTGATCATATCCACTGCATCCTTCATAACCGTTAAGG
>JAEXZL010000101.1 GCA_023451395.1 Bacillota bacterium
GTTAATGTTGTCTTACCATGGTCTACGTGACCAATTGTTCCAATATTTACGTGTGGTTTACTTCTTTCAAATTTTGCCTTTGACATATGGTTATATCCTCCTTACTATTAAGTATAATTAATAATAAACTTTGCCAAGTGTGTTGAGAATTACATAAAAAAAATATGGAGCTCACGATCGGGATTGAACCGACGACCTCCGCCTTACCAAGGCGACGCTCTACCGACTGAGCTACATGAGCAGTTTAAGAGGCCTACCATAGTTGTTTGCCTCATGTATCTTAACTACTTTTAAAGTGTACTACGGAATTTTTTTTTTGTCAATAATATTTTATGAACTTTCACCTGTTTGTAAGGCATTTTTCTAGTTTCCTTTTTACCCTCTGAAGGGCATTATCTATGGACTTAGCTTGTCTATCTAAATCACAGGCAATCTCCTGATAAGACTTACCATCTAGGTAAGACATTAAAACCTCCATTTCAAGGTCAGAAAGTAGTCTAGCAATCTCCTTCTCTATGTACCCCATCTCCTCCTTGCTTATAAGGAGCTCTTCTGGATCAGAAATTCTAAGACTTGTAAGGACGTCTAAAAGTGTTCTATCCGATTCCTCTTCATATATAGGTTTATTAAGAGAAACATATGTGTTTAGGGGAATGTGTTTTTGCCTGGTTGCTGTTTTTATAGCAGTAATAATTTGCCTTGTAACACAAAGCTCCGCAAAAGCTTTAAAGGAAGCTAGCTTATTGGGCTTAAAATCTCTTATGGCTTTATAAAGACCTATCATACCTTCCTGATATATATCCTCTTTGTCAGCGCCTATTAAGAAATAAGACCTTGCCTTTGACTTAACAAAGGATTCATACTTATTTATTAGATACTCCTGAGCTCTAGACTTACCATTCTTGGCCTCTAACACCACTTCTTCGTCTAGCATATCTTTATAGTCGTCAAAGCTCATGTTAATCCTGTCAATATTCTCCAAAGTCTTCTCCCCCCCACATTTTCTCTATTCTTTAATTATATTGCAGTTAGCTCGACAAATCAAGGAATTCACTAGCTTCTACGCATTTTCTCAAGCTTTTCCTTAATATCTTCTTCAATAACATCCTCAAGTCTTCTTCTTTTATGTTCTTGAAGCTTCAGGGTTTTCTTACGGATATTCCCTTCTACCTTCAAGATTTCATGATAAAACTCCAAGGATGACATTCTTACAGCACCTCTTTGAAAAATCGTCTGCTGCTCTAGTGAATCTGAGGTTACAACAAACACCTCTGTTTTTCTTCCAATATCATTTACCCTTTTCTCTATATAACTATCTGCTGTTTCCCCATCTTTAGTAAAAACTATAGTAAGATTACCTATCCTCTCTTTGCTTTCCCCTCTCCCTGCTACCATATGAGCATCAAAAACAAGGACTATCCTGCAGCCATTATAGGTGGAATAATTCTGAAGGGAGTCCACAAGCTTCATCCTGGCTCCCTCAAAGCTATATTCCTTAACCTTCTTAAGCTCTGGCCAACTGTTTATAACATTATAGCCATCAACAAAAATAATTCTCAAATTTTACCCTCTTTTAAAGTCTTGTTTTCATTACTTCATACATTAATATTCCAGCAGCAACAGAGGCATTTAGAGAGTTAATTTGTCCAACCATAGGTATCTTAATTAATTTATCGCACTTTTCTTTGGTAAGTTTAGAGATTCCTTTACCTTCACTGCCAATAACTAAAGCACAGGCTCCAGATAAATCCGCTTCTAACGAGCTTTCTCCTTCCATATGAGCTCCGTATACCCATATATTATTATTTTTAAGCTCTTCAATTGCTGCATTAATATTTGTAACCTTTGCAACAAGCATATGTTCTAGAGCTCCAGCAGCAGCCTTATATACTGTAGGAGTAAGACCTACGTTCCTTCTTTTAGGAATTATTATTCCATGCGCTCCGCAAAGCTCTGCACTCCTTATTATTGATCCAAGGTTATGAGGATCCTCTATCTCGTCCAAGACAATAATAAACGGCTTTTCCCCTGCCTTTTCTGCCTTTTCTAATATATCCTCAAGCTGCACATATTTATAAGGTGTCACCTTAGCAATAACCCCCTGATGAGCTCCAGTTTCAGATTGCATATCAAGTTTTTTTCTGTCAACTTCCTTTATAACTATACCCTTTTCTTTAGCAAGGCCAATTATTAAGTTAACAGATCCTTCCTTATCACCCTTGGCAATGAGTATCTGCTCTATGGTTCTATCACTCTTTAAGGCTTCAATTACAGCATTTCTTCCTTCTAGAAGGTCTTCTCTTATAGCTTTTGGTCCCTCTTCCACTGGCGCTGCTGCTACAGGTCCAACTGCCTTTTCTCCTAAAGGCTTTTTAAACCTTTCGCCACTTCCCTGCTTATATCTATCCTTGTAATTTTTATTACCTCCCTGAGTTCTCTCTTTTCTAAAATCTTCTCTTCTTTTATTCACGATGTTTTTCCTCCAATTTATAGGGGTATTTTTTAACTTTGTATAAAACTATATAATATATATTATCCTAAGCTAAAAGCCTTAAACTCTCCAATCTTTACTGGCAAAGGAGAATAGTGAAATTATATCACAGATAACCATGAAATAACCCTTTAGAATCTATTAAATATTTTTTAATTAATTATTATGGTGCATAAATTGTTTTTTATGGTGCGTAAATTATTTTTTATGGTGCGTAAATTATTTTTTATGGTGCATATGTTCTAAGGAAGACTCTAAAACATACTTAAGCCTCTCATTTTTATCTGTAAGATATAAATATCCAACCAATGCTTCAAAGCCTGTGGCATATCGATATTCAGTAACATCGGCATTCTTAGGAACAGTAGCTGACTTTGCATTTCTCCCTCTTTTAAAAATATAATATTCCTCTTCAGTAAGCTCCTTTTCAATTGCCTTTATAATTTCGCTCTGACCATGGGCCTTAACATAGTTTACTGCTTCCTTATGAAGCTTATGTACATTAAGCTCTGTATTTTCAAAAAGCACATGACTTCTTATAAAAAGCTCATATACTCCATCTCCAATAAAGGCAAGCTGAAGAGGATTAAGACTCTTTGCTTCCTTTGGTGTAAAACTTCTTCTTTTTAAATTCATAACTTTTTTTCTACTCCTTATAGACTTTTTTACCTAGATTAGCAAATTCCCTTTCTATTGTAAGGTTAAAAAAGGGAAATTAAAAGAAATTCTTTTAATTATCTAAGGAGATTTCAAGGATAGATAATCAAAAAGCTCTACTAAAACCTCTTTGGCAACTGGAGCAGACACCTGACTGGCATAGTAGGAATCACCGCTGGGTTCATCTACAGTTACCATGATTGTTAGTTCAGGGTCATTAGCAGGAGTCATACCTACAAAGGATGATATATATTTCCCCTCTGCATAAACCCCATTTATAACCTTTTGTGCTGTCCCAGTCTTACCTGCTATCTCATGCCCCTCAATATATGCCTTACTTCCAGAGCCTTCCTTTACAACTCTCTGTAAATAGCTTCTTAGAAGTTCTGAGGTGTCTTCACGGATTATTTTTTTCTCCTCTCCCTTATCATAAACGCTATCAACTATTAAATCTCCTTTATCATCAGTAGTAACTACTTCCTTTAATAAATGAGGAGTTATCCAGGTACCACCATTAGCTATAGTATTAAAGGCCGCCATAAACTGGATTGTAGTTACAGTATTTGTCTGTCCAAAGGCTATTGTAGCCAAATCTGTATCCGTTATAGTGTCTAGGCTTTTAATTATCCCTGTTGCCTCACCAGGTAAATCTATACCTGTACTTTTCCCAAAGCCAAATAACGTTATGTACTTTTGAAGCCTTTCCTTTCCAAGCATTTGACCAAGCTGTATAAAACCGGGATTACAGGAGTTTTTAATTATGTCTGAAAAGCTCTGGACACCATGACCATCCCTGTCCCAACAATTAATTGTGGTCTCTCCCACTTTATAGCTACCTGTGCAGGTAAAACTTGTATCATCTCTTATAATTCCCTCTTCTAATGCAGAAATAGCTGTTATTACTTTAAAAATAGAGCCTGGCTCAAAGGTATCACTAACAGCTCTATTCCTCCATATTTCCTGCAGCTCATCATATGTCTCCGCCCCTGCCCTAGGATTATTAACATTATAATCAGGCTTATTTACCATAGCCAGTACCTCCCCATTATTAGGGTTCATTATAGCAATAGTAACTGCCTTAGCTTTATTATTCTCTAAAGCACGCTCTGCGGCTTTTTCAGCAATATATTGTATATTTTCATCTATAGTTAGAACCACGTCCTTACCATCTATAGGTTCTGTATATTTAGATACTGTATAGGGAAGATCTCTACTATAAGAGTCTATTTCAACCATCCTTACTCCAGGAGTGCCTTTAAGAATGTCATTATAAATATACTCTACACCGGTAAGTCCTTCTCCATCGCTGTCTGTAACACCTATAACATGGGAAAGAAGGTTATCATTTAGGTAATACCTAAGGGTGTCCGAAGAAACAACTACCCCATTAATCCCCAGACTTGAAACTGCATCTGCCTTATCCTTTTCTATCTGCCTGATTAGCGTTGCGGAATTAGCATAGGCTCCGCTTTCTAACCTGCTCTCTAACTTTGATAAAACTGCGGAAGTCTCCTTTTCCAGCACTTCTCCCAGCTGACTTGCTATTACCTCTAGACTTATTTTCTCTGCATTTTTGCTGTTATAGCTTTCTATATAATTTCTTATGGAGTTTAAATCTAGATCAACCCTGTACACATTACCACTTATGGCTAGTTCATTATAATTACTATCTAGTATCCTTCCCCTTTTTCCTTCTATAATAACAGTATTTGTCCATTGTTCCACTGCCATTGCCTCATATTCTGATCCCTTAATAAGCATAATATAAGCAAGTCTCATAGATAAGAAAATTAATACTAGTGCTGCAGCAATAAAAACTGTAAGCATTCTTTTCCATGATACCCCTTTGCTTTCATGATGCTTTTTTTTCATATCTTTTATTTCCTCCTAAATTCCTTGATCATTTTCATAAAGCATATATAAATAATTATATTATATTTAAGTGAAATTTTAATGAAAATAAAAAATCTACTTTTTTGTTGAAATATAAAAAAAGCTCCGCATAAGCAGAGCCTTTTTTTAAACAAGCTTAGAATAGTATTCTACAACTAATTGTTCATTAATCTCAATAGGAAGTTCTTCTCTCTTAGGAAGTCTTGCATATACTGCGCTGTAATTCTCCTCATCAACTTCTAAATAAGGAACATTGAATCCAGCTCTATTTAAGAAATTATCCTCAAAAATAGGATTCTTTCTTGATGCCTCCTTAAGAGTTATTTTATCTCCTACCTTAACAATATAAGAAGGAATATCTACCTTTTGACCATTTACAAGCATATGACCATGATTTACCATCTGTCTCGCTTGTCTAATGGATGAAGCTACTCCCATCCTATATACAAGATTATCTAATCTTGATTCTAAAGTGATTAAAAGTAAATCACCGGTAATCCCTCTGTTCTTTATTGCCTTCTGAACATAAGACTTAAACTGTCTTTCCATTACTCCATAATATGCTCTAAGTCTTTGCTTTTCTAGGAGCTGTGTTCCGTAATCAGAAAGCTTTTTGTCATTTCTAGCAGTTCCCTTGCTTGCTCTGTCCATTGCCTTAGGATGTCCATAAACATTTAAACCTAGTCTTCTACAAGTCTTAAATCTAGGTCCCATCATTTTTGCCATAATAAACCTCCATATAATATGAATTTGCCGCGGTATTATTATGTCTTTTGTAATATTATCACAAATAAGTTTTATTGAAAATGGTTATCAATTATTCTCTTAGCTCTAATTTTGTCATTTAAGAGCATTACATTAATTTAGCTTTATTTTACTGCTTCTATTTGATTATTTCATTTATTATCTATTTCAGTAATTTTACTATTGTTATTCACCTGTCTCTTTGGTAGGCTTTATGATATATTATTTTTAAGCCAAGCCTTAGGAGGGTTATTTATGAAAGAAATTTCTAAAATTCTTAAGGGTGAGTATTCAGAGGATTTTGACACCTTAAGGAAAAACCGTATGGTTACCAGCTATTATAAGTATGGTCCAATAAAAATAAACTATGGAGAACACCTTGTTAGCGCCTTAGAAAATTTAGAAATCAGACTAAATAAATATAAAGAGACCGGTAACAAAGAGTTTTTAGTGGATATTGCTAATTTTGCAATGATTGAATTTATGTATTCATCAAAGAGCAATGCCTATTTTGACTCTGAAAGCCACGGAACTAATCTTAAAGGAATTACAGTAAAGGATCTGGAAGCTTACAATGGAGAAAGAGAATAAACTGCATTAGGGCCTAAAAACACCTCTTAGACATTATTTCTAAGAGGTGTTTTAAGCAAATTATTTTTCTATCTTCCAGCGTACTCCCTGAGGGGTATCCTCAAGGATAATGCCCCTTGCCTTTAGATCATCTCTAATCTTATCTGCTAAAGCCCAATTTCTTTCTTTTCTTGCCTTTTGTCTATCTTCTATGAGCTTTTCTATTTCCTCAGCCAAATCTTCCTTTTCATTTCTTTGTAGAATTCCTAATGGTTCTCCCAGCTCAAAGAGAAGATCAATTGCACTCTTTATTAGTTCCTTAGAAGCCTCTACTCCTATATTAGTGTTTATATCCCTCACAAGATCAAAAATAACAGAAATAGCATCAGCAGTATTAAAGTCGTCATCCATCTTTTCAATGTATTTTGCTCTATATCCTTCCAAGGTCTTTAGATAATTCTCTTCCCCATCCTTAAGCTCCGAAAGGGTAGCATTGTCATAAAGATATTGAAGATTATTCACAGCATTATACAATCTCTCCATGGAAGAGGCTGCTGAATCTAATAGCTCTACGCTAAAATTAAGCTGAGTTCTGTAATGGCCAGAAAGCATTAAAAATCTAAGTACATCAGCGTCATATTTTTCTAAAATATCCCTTACAGTAAAGAAATTGTTTAATGACTTAGACATCTTTTGATTATTTATATTCAAAAAGGCACAGTGAATCCAATATCTAGCAAAGTCTTTTCCTGTAAGCGCCTCGCTTTGAGCTATTTCATTTTCATGGTGAGGGAATACCAAATCCGATCCGCCTGCATGAATATCAATTGTTTCTCCTAAAAGATTTTTAGCCATGCAGGAGCACTCTATGTGCCAGCCAGGTCTTCCCATTCCCCAAGGACTTTCCCAAGCAGGCTCTCCAGCCTTTTGTGCCTTCCACACAGCAAAATCCATAGGATCCTGCTTTCTATCATCTATATCTATCCTTGCTCCGGCCTGTAAATCCTCAATATTTTGACCAGAGAGCTTTCCATAGCCTGCGAACTTTTTGGTGCTAAAATATACATCTCCCTTAACCTCATAAGCATACCCCTTATTTATGAGGCCTTGAACAAAGGAAATTATTTCATCTATATACTCAGTTGCTCTTGGATTTACTGTAGCTCTCATAAGCTTAAGTCCATCTGCATCCTTGTAATATTCTCCGATATACTTATCTCCAAGCTCTTTAACGGAAATGCTTTCATTGTTTGCTCTTTTTATCATCTTATCATCGATATCTGTGAAGTTTTGTACGAATTTAACCTTATAACCTCTATATTCTAAATACCTTCTAATGGTGTCAAATACGATGAAGGTTCTTGCATTTCCAATGTGAAACAAATCATAGACCGTAGGGCCGCAAACATACATTTTTACCTCTCCCGGTACAATGGTTACAAAGTCTTCCTTACTCCTAGTAAGTGTATTAAAAACCTTCATTATAATCCTCCTTATTATTAAAGTTCTATATTATTCTTTTTAAATTCTTCCATAACTTTATTGTATATTTCATCTAAGGAAATAACTTCTACCTCTTGACTATCTCTTAACTTAAATTCTACCATTCCCTCAGAAATTTTCTTGCCTACAGTAATTCTTATAGGAGCACCCATTAGATCAGCATCCTTAAACTTAACTCCTGCTCTTTCTTCTCTATCATCAAGGATTGCTTCTACCTTCATCTCTCTAAGTCTTCTATATATTTGTTCACCAGCTATTACTTGATCTTCATTTTTGGTAACGGCAATTATTATAGAAACCTGGAAAGGTGCTATAGATAAAGGCCATATTATACCATTTTCATCATGGTGCTGCTCTATTACTGAGGCTAAAGTTCTATTAATACCTATACCATAACAACCCATTTCAAGCGGCTGAGCTTCACCCTTTTCATCTATAAAAGTAGCTCCCATAGGCTTAGAGTATTTTGTACCTAGCTTAAATATATGCCCAACTTCTGTGCCTCTGGATATGGTAATTGCTTCTCCACATTTAGGACACTTTTCACCTTCTTCAATATTTCTAAAATCTCCAACCACTCCTTGGAAATCTCTTCCGTAATTTACGTTCATTAAATGATAGTCAGCTTTATTTGCTCCTACAATAAAATTATACATATTTGCCACTTCATTATCTACAAAAAGTTTCTCTACTTTAATTCCTATAGGGCCAGCAAAGCCAACCTTAGCTCCTGTTGCAGCATAGACCTCTTCCGGTGATGCCATGGAAAGCTCTGTTACTCCACCTAATGCATTAGAAATTTTTGTTTCATTTGCAGCTCTATCTCCTCTAACCATAACAGCTATTATTTTACCATCAGCATTATAGATTAGGGTTTTAGCAAACTTTTTAGAGTCTGTATTGAAAAATGCCACTAACTCCTCTATAGTCTTAACCTCTGGTGTTTCTACCTCTTTATAATCAAGGTGCTCCTCTTTTTCTGCCATTTCTGCAGTGGCCGCTGCTTTTTCCATATTTGCCGCATAGTCACAGCTGCTACAGAATACTACATCATCCTCACCTACTGAAGATTTTACCATAAACTCTGCGGAATTAGAGCCTCCTATAGCTCCAGAATCAGCTTCAACACATTTAACATCCAAGCCACAGCGATTAAATATTTTAATGTATGCTGCCTGCATCTTTAGATAGGACTCATCTAAGCCCTTTTCATCCTTATCAAAGGAATAGGCATCCTTCATAATAAATTCTCTAGAACGCATAACTCCAAATCTTGGTCTTCTCTCATCTCTATACTTTGTCTGTATCTGATATAGATTTAATGGAAGCTGCTTATAGGACTTTATCTCCTGCCTTGCCAAATCTGTAAAGACCTCTTCATGAGTGGGTCCTAAGCAGAACTCTCTGTCATTTCTATCTTTAAATCTAAATAACTCAGCGCCATAGGCATCCCATCTTCCTGAATCCTGCCAAAGCTCTGAAGGAATTACTGCTGATGCTAAAAATTCCTGTGCTCCAGTATTATTCATTTCATCTCTCACAATATTTTCAACATTTTTTAATGCCTTTAACCCTAAAGGCATAAAATTATATACTCCTGAAGCCATTTTTCTCATGAGGCCCGCTCTTAGCATCAACTGATGACTGGAAATTTCCGCCTCTGCTGGCACCTCTCTCATGGTTAAATTAAGCATTTTTGACATCTTCATATGAATTTCCTCCTGCTAAAATATACTTTTATAAAGCTTTTTTAATAATTTCTAAAAATAAAAAAAGCCCTCCCTGTATTAGGGCGAGCTTATTAGTCGCGGTACCACCTAAATTTGTACTCCATTAATGATAACGGTATTATACCGGAAAATCAGCTCAGAAGCGGGTTCAAAACCGTTTAAAACCTCTCACCTATGGTTTCTCTCTGTTAAAGTGGTTTTTACTATTCTTCATCACAGCTTTTGAATTTTATCTTATTAATTATATATTCCAAGATAATTAAAGTCAATATCCTAATTATAAATGCTGCAAAGCCTTTCAGCAGTAACTAGATCTTCTGGAGTGGTAATTTTAATATTTTCATATTCACCTGAGTAGATATAAACCTTCTCCCCTAAGGCCTCAACAGCCATAGTATCATCAGTAACCTTCTCACCAGATTTTATTAAAGCTTCATGAGCCTTTTTAATTAAAGGATAGCTAAAGCATTGAGGTGTCTGCACTGCACAAAGAGTGTCTCTTTTAGGAGTACTTAAGGAAAAGCCTCCTTCTCCTATTATCTTTATTGTATCCTTTGGGGTTACACCACAGGCTGCAGCTCCATAAAGGGATGCATACTTAATACCCTCCTCAATAAGTCTAGAGGTAACAAAAGGTCTTGCTCCATCATGGATAAGGACTATATCACAGATGGTAATAGCCCTTAAGCCATTATATACCGACTGCTGTCTTTCAATACCTCCTGGCACTATTGCCTTTAGCTTATTTATCTTCTCTTTAGAAAGTATAGTTTTCTTGAATAACTCTATTTCATCCTCTGGAAGAACTAAAATTATTTCATCTATCAGGGAGTTTTTATCAAAGGCTTCTAAGGTATAGCTTAATATTGCTCTTCCTTGAAGTTCAATAAATTGCTTGCTTTTTGAAGCTTTCATTCTGCTGCCCCTGCCCCCTGAAACAATAATGGCACAATTTCTAGTCATATAAACATCATCCTATATTTTTATCTTTGATTCCATCCTTCTGCCTTGCAAATATCATTCTACCTGCGGCAGTCTGCAATACTGAGGTTACTACTACATCTATAACCTCGCCAATAAATCTCTTTCCACCTTCAACAACTATCATGGTACCATCATCTAAATAGGCTATACCTTGGTTAGATTCCTTACCATCCTTAATGATCTGTATAGTCATTTCTTCTCCAGGTAGAACCACTGGCTTAATAGCATTAGCCAGCTCATTTATATTTAATACTGACACTCCTTGAAACTCTGCAACCTTATTTAGATTATAATCATTGGTTATTACCTTTCCTCCAAGAACCTGAGCAAGCTTTAGTAGTTTACTATCTACCTCAGCAATCTCCGGAAAATCACCTTCCCATATCTGAACCTCAATATTTAATTCCTTTTGTATCTTATTTAATATATCAAGGCCTCTTCTTCCACGGTTTCTTTTTAAGGAATCAGAGGAATCAGATATGTGCCTAAGCTCATCCAGTACAAAGTTTGGTATAATAAGCACACCTTCAACAAAACCAGTCTGACATATATCAAAGATTCTTCCATCAATGATCACAGAGGTATCTAATACCTTAGCCTCTCCCTTAGATCCATGCTTTGTTTTTTTATCCTTAGTATTAGAAGTCTTTTTTAGACTACCTAGAGCTGACATTATGTCATCTCTCTTTTTAACTCCAATATCTGCTCCAAAAATCGCTGCAGTGATATTTACTAATATAAATATATATGTTCCCACCACAGGGATTCTATTAAGAGGAGAAGCTACCAAGAAGGATATAATAAGTGCTATTATAGCTCCTGCCGCTCCAAAAATAAGTTCCACCGCTGTAAGCTTCTGAACATGCCTTTCTGTTTGATCCATTACCTTTCTAATACCATTATAAATCCACGGAGAAATAAAGAAAAATATAAGTCCAAATAAAAAAGTCATAATTATGAGTGCTATAACACCATTCAATGTGCTATCAAAAATGCCAAGCTCTTTTACATAATTAATATTCAGCACAAATGCTCCAACAAAATATCCCACAGTTAATCCGATAACCGTGACTAGCAATCTTAATGCCTTTCTGAACAAAGAATTCACCTCCAGTAAATATTTAACTCTAAAGTCATATAAATTAGTATAATATAATTATTACGCTAATACAAAGCTAAAATTCTAGTATTTTAATAATTTCCAATTTGTTTATAAATATATTTCAAGTAGTTCTTGGAAAGCAAACTTACGATACCAAACTTCCATGGCTAAAGCCTCTTCACAAATAAATTGGGTTTTTATAACTAATTTTATTTGTATTATAGCATAGATTAAACTTTCAAATCTGCACCTTTACAAAACTTTAACTAATCCATCCCCCTATACAAAAGATGATAGTTATTTTATTATATATACATAATCAATAAAGGCTTTATTGACAAGAATGTTAAAGAAAAACTATAATTAAATCACAGACTATCTATTGTAACTAAAAGAGAGGTGAGACTGATGAAAGATATAATATTTGATAATTTTCAAAACTCTGTAGACGAGTGCCTACTAAGACATAGAAGTATCTTAGATATACTCACTAAGTACCAGGAGTCTCAAGCAAAGGTCAATAGAGCTGTTGCAAAGGCTATAACAAACTGTGGTTGTGTTACCCTTTCAGCAGAAAAACAATCCATACCAGAGGATTTTGATTCTGAGGATGCTTCCCTTACAAAGCTCAGTCAATGCTTAAACACCCATATTAAGGGGGAATTATGCGATAACTGTAGAGAAGTAATAGAAAGAGAGATTGGAAATAATCTTTTTTATCTTACCTCTCTCTGTAATACTCTTGATTTAAATCTTTATGATATTCTCATCAAGGAATATGATAAGATCAACACCTTAGGAAAGTTTAACCTAAGATAAAAGATTAGCTTAAAGCTAATCTTTTTTATTTTTATATTCTTATTAAAATTATTTCTATATCTGTCTACTTGCCAAAACCTGTTCCCTTATTCTTCTTATTCCATTTTTTATAGCTTTAGCCCTTGCTTCCCCAATTCCCTCTACCTTATCAAGGTTTTCCGTGGTGGCCTCCATTATTCCATTTAAATACTTAAAGTGCTTAATGAGATTATCAATAACATTTCCAGGAAGTCTTGGTATTTTGTTTATTAATCTATATCCCCTAGGTGATATCAAGGTATCTATAAGAGGAACCCCAGTATAGCCCAAAATTTTTGCCAAGGTATCTAAATTCAATAGCTCCTCTTGACTTAGTCTTTGAAGGCTTAAATATATATCATTATAATCTAGGTTGCTTTTGCAATAATCTCTAATGAGGAGTAACCCATCCTGTTCAATATTTCTTACCAACTCATTTAACTGCATAAATATAAGTCTGCCCTCATTCCCCAGCTCTACTATGTATCCTTCTATCTCAGAGACTATTCTCATAACCATTTCAGTTCTTTGAATTGCAGTAATCACCTCAAATAGTGTGGTTAAATCCTGAATCTCCAAGAGATTAAGATTATTTATTGCTCTATCTAGTACTGAGACATATCTATCCAGTGTCTGCAATGCCTGATTGGCTCTGCCAAGTATTACAGAACTGTCTCTTAAGACATATTTTAATTCTCCCTTATAAACGGTAATTATATTTCTTCTTTGAGAAATTGCTATTATTAAGCTTCCTGTCTGCTTAGCCATTCTCTGTGCTGTTCTATGCCTGGTTCCCGTTTCATAGGTGGGAATTGCTGCATCAGGGATAAGCTGAGTGTTAGCATAGAGAATTCTTTTCATATCATTACTGATTACTATAGCCCCATCCATTTTAGCCAGCTCATATATATAGGCAGGAGAATAATCAGAATTGATATTAAAGCCTCCATCTACAGTATTTAATATCTCTTCCCCATCACCGATAACCAGCAGGCCTCCAGTCTTGGCTCTTAATATGTTTTCAACCCCCTCACGAAGAGGTGTTCCAGGACCTAATACCTTTAATATTGCTTTTAATTCTTTATTATTTTCTTCCCTCATCTCATCACCAACCTTAGAACACTCTATTTATTGCTTCCTTAAGAGTATTTACTCCTATGACATTTATATCTTTACTTGATATTTTATCCATGTTTCTATAAGGAATTACAATGTTTTTAAATCCTAGCTTTTTTGCCTCATTTACTATTCTATCGCAATTTGCAACAGGTCTTATTTCTCCTGTAAGGCCTATCTCACCTACAGCCACCAGCTTTTGAAGTGTAGATGCTACACCTTTGCTGCTGGAATATAAAGATAAGGCAATACCCAAGTCTGCAGTAGTACCGTCTATATTAAGGCCCCCTACCACATTTACATATACATCTGAATTATAGAAATACACTCTGTTCTTCTTTTCCAAAACAGCCAGTATAAGACTCAATCTAGAATTTTCAATTCCCAAGGCCGTACGTCTAGGCACTGGAATTTTTGTATCGCTTACTAGAGATTGAACCTCCACAAGGAGAGGTCTTGTCCCTTCCATTATACCTATAATCATAGAGCCTTCTTGATTAAAATTTGTTTCCTGCAAGAAAAGTCCAGAAGGGTCATATACTTCTTTAAGACCCTGCTGACTCATCTCAAAAACTCCAATTTCGCTGGTGGTTCCAAAACGGTTCTTAACAGTTCTTAGAACTCTAAAATCTTCAGTTCTTTCTCCTTCGAAAGATAATACCGTATCAACCATATGCTCTAATACCCTTGGTCCAGCCAGCTCTCCCTGTTTTGTAACATGGGCTACTATAAACAATGGTATGCCATTATTTTTGCCCATTCTCATAAGCTCATTTGAACATTCCCTCACCTGAGATACACTTCCTGGTGCAGAAGCAACAGTATCCTTATACATAGTTTGGATAGAATCAATTATTACAAAGGAGGGCTTCATTTCATCCACATATCTAGATATCATTGCCATATTGGTTTCTGATACAATATAGAGATTCTCAGAGCTCACTCCAAGCCTATCTCCCCTTATCTTTATCTGTTCCTCAGATTCTTCTCCTGATGCATACAGAACCTTTCCATATTTCACAGCTATGGTATTGGCAGTCTGGAGAAGTAGTGTTGATTTTCCAATTCCCGGATCTCCAGATATCAAAGTGAGAGATCCCTTTACAAGTCCTCCTCCAAGAACTCTATTAAGCTCTTGTATTCCTGTATCAAAGCGCTCCTTTTCTCCAGAAACTATATTAACTATGCTTTTAGGATTTGATGAACTAGACACCACCGCTTCTCTCTCAGGTTTTGTATTTCTAATTTCCTCAACCATACTATTCCATGAACTGCAGCTTGGGCATCTCCCTAACCATTTAGCTGATTCATAACCGCAATTCTGACAGACATAATAATTTTTTATCTTTGCCATTATATTATCAACTCCAAAAATCTATAGTCATAGCCTTATTATTCCCTGGAAGAGGATTTTTCTTCCTACTCCCTTAAAGCTTTAAAAATTTCTTTTATACTATAATAATATAAAAAATCCCGTTTAGAAAATGTGTTCGCTAAACAGGATTTAATACTATTTTCCTATATTATTTTATCATAAATAACTTAAGTTTTATACCTCTTCTTTTATTAAAGAAGCAGCAGCCTCATCAACTATTAAAGTTACATCATGATGTACCTGAAGCATAGTAGCAGGAGATTTTGTAGTGATTTTGCCACTTACAAGCTCCTTAATAGCCTCTGCCTTTCCTTCTCCACTTGCAATTAGAAGTATGCTCTTAGCCTTCATTATAGATCCGATTCCCATAGTAAGGGCTCTTTTGGGAACCTCCTCTAAGGTGTCAAAAAATCTTGAATTAGCAGTAATAGTACTTTCAGTTAAATCTGTTAAGTGAGTACCATAGCTAAGCTCCTCTTCAGGTTCATTAAAAGCTATGTGTCCATTATTTCCTATACCTAAAAGCTGAAGATCTATTCCACCTAGCTCCTGAATTCTTTTATCATAATCTCTGCATTCCTTCTCTACATCCTCTGCAACACCATTAGGCACATAGGTTCTTGCCTTGTCGATATTTATGTGATTAAAGAGCTTTTCATTCATAAAATACCTATAGCTTTGAGGATGGTCTCCCTTTAATCCGTAATATTCATCTAGATTAACAGAAGTAACCTTTGAAAAATCAAGCTTTCCTTCCTCATATAGCCTTATTAGCTCTTTATACAAACCTTCTGGTGTGCTTCCAGTAGCAAGGCCTAGAATGGCTTCAGGTTTTCTATCAATTAAACTAGCAATTATTTCTCCACCCTTTATGCTCATTTCATTATAATCTTTAACAATTATTATTTTCATCTTATTTTTCCCTCTTTTCGTAAAATGTTTACCTGAAGAATGTATTTATCAGAACGATATACCGATTCCTCTAAAAACAATACCTTTTCTTCATTCTCCATGGTTTTGTTAACTGTTTTAAGCAAAGGAACGTCCTTTTCAACTTTAAACAGCTCTTTATAATAGTCATCTAGTAGAACTCCCTGAATAGAAGATTCTGAGTAGCTTATTTTATGTCCTCTCTCTTCCAGCAAAGCAAACAAGGATCCAGTAAGCTCTTTTTCTTTTACCCCTTGTAAATATTCACAGGGAATATAAACAAGTTCATTGGCAACAGCTTCTTCCCCTATAAATCTTAATCTATTTATTTTATAGAGGGTTATGCTTTTAAAAAGCTCTTTATACCTTTCTGGCGCCTTAACCGCTTCAAAACAAATAAGCTCTGTATGATGAGATAGACCTGCTTTTGACACTATTTCAGAAAAGCTCATTATATCCTTCTGCCTAACCTTTTTTTCGCAAACAAAGGTTCCTCTTCCCTTTTCTCTAATCAAAAGGCCTTCTTGAACAAGCTCTCCTAAAGCCTGTCTAATGGTCATCCTACTTACTCCATAGTACTCTGACAGCTCTCTTTCACTATCAATGCACTGACCATTTTTCCATCTCCCACTATTTATGTTCTCAATAAAATCTTGCTTTAGCTGGTAATAAACAGGAATTGGACTGTTTTTATCAATCATCCTACACCACTCCTTAGCTTCATTATAAACTAAAGTGTCATAGATGTCTAGACCACTATAACACTTCAGCATTACTTTTTATATGAGAAATTTTTATAATATGCTTCTATGAATATCAGATTTATTTTATGCTTCTGCTTTAAATTGATTTATATCTTCACAGTATTCATATCCTATGGATTTCATTCTCTCCTCAATAATTTCTTTAGATAAATTCTCCTGATAGCATAAGGCCTCCAAGGAAGAATAATAATCCCTTAGCTTCATATTAATCATGCTTAAAAATATATATGGATCTCCTATTTTATTATCATCTCTATTCATTCAATACACTCCTCTTAAGATTAATTATTAATTGTTCCTAATTATTCCCTTTTTCATATAATAAATATTACAATAGATTTTTAATTTACTCAAATACCTCTATAAATATTAATTTTCTATATATATTATTTTCAAAAAACCTCTTGCAAATATACCCCCGTATGGTATAATTATATTAAATAATTGATAATGATTATTTTTTAAAAGGAGTTGCTAATAATGATAAAAGTATATAGTACAAATTCTTGCCCATGGTGTGTTAAGGTTAAAAATTACTTAAAGGCTAATGGATACGAATATCAGGATGTTAATGTTCAGAATGATTTAGAAGGCAGAAAAGAGATGTTTAATAAGTCCCAACAAATGGGTGTTCCTGTAGTAGATATTAATGGTAGAATAATAGTAGGTTTTGATAAGCCTGCTATAGACCAGGCTTTAGGCTTATAAATCAATATAACTAATAAAAAGGCAAGCTGTTATTTTACAGCTTGCCTTTTTTTAAAAAGATAGCAGGTGCTTGGATATATACCCAAACACCTGCTATCTTTATATCTCTTTATTGCTGAAATTAAGCACCACAGCCTTAGGTCTTGTCATTGCTTCGATGGAATATCTTATTCCTTGAGTTCCCATTCCTGATGATTTTACTCCTAGGAAAGGAAAATGATCTGGTCCTCTTTCTGTCTTGTTATTAACCTGTACTGTACCAACCTCAAGCCTATCTGCAATATAAAAGGCTCTATCTATATCCTTTGTGAATACTGAAGACTGAAGTCCGTATTCAGATTTGTTTGCTATTTCTATAGCCTCATTAATATTTTTGATTCTTATAACAGGAAGCACAGGACCAAAGGGTTCTTCCCAGGCAATTCTCATATCAAGAGTAACATTATCAAAGAGCATAGGGTCTATATAGTTTCCCTCTCTCTTTTCTCCAGTAATTCTTTTAGCACCCTTTGAAAGCGCATCCTCTACAAGCTCCATAACAAAATCTGCTGCTTTATCATTTATAAGAGGAACAATTACAGTTCCTTCATCTCTTGGATCTCCTAACTTAAGCTTTTCAATCTTACCCTTTAAAAGCTCAATAAGTTTGTCTGCAACTTCATCCATAACTAATATTCTCTTAACAGCAGTACATCTTTGTCCAGAATATGAAAAGGCTCCGGAAACAATGTTTTCTGCTGCCAATTCTAAATCAGAATCCTCAAGTACTATTGCAGCATCCTTTCCTCCTAATTCAAGTAAGAGGGGCTTCATAGAAGTAATTTCAGAAATATGATGTCCCACGTCAGTGCTTCCAGTGAAGTTAATAAAATCTATATCCTTGTGAGTTACAATATAATCTCCTATTTCACTACCTCTTCCGGTAACGGTATTTAAAATACCATCTGGAAGTCCTGCAGCCTTAAAAACCTGAGCTAAAAACAATGCAGATATACTGCCCTGTGTAGGAGGCTTTAAAACCACAGAATTTCCTGCAACCACTGCAGGTGCGATTTTTGAAGCAGATAGATTTATGGGATAATTGAAGGGAGCTATGGCAAGTACTACTCCTAGAGGTACCCTTCTTACAAAGGATAACTTATTTTTCTTAAAGCCTGGGAAGCTATCTCCTGGAAGCACATCTCCCTCTAAGGATTTGGCAGCATCAGCAGTAAATCTTATAAAGTCAGCAGTTCTTGTAATTTCAGACACTGCACCTTTTTTATCCTTTGCTATTTCAAAGGAAAGAATCTTACCTATTTCCTCAGCTCTTTCTTCTAATATATCCGCTGCCCTATAGAGTACCTCCGCTCTTTTATTTATAGGCACATCTACCCACTTCTTTTGAGACTCTTTGGCATTTTCTATAACATAATCGACCTCTTCCCTGCTCATAGCAGGAACCCTTCCCACAAGAGCTCCATCTACTGGGGAATATATATCAATTAAATTATTTGTTTTACTTTCAACCCACTTACCTCCAACGAGATTTCTATAGGTATGTTTTTGCTCGTACAACTCATTAAACATTACATTACTCCTTTTCTTAGATCATTGACAAGTCCCTAAATAGGACTATAAGCCTATTGCCTTATCTATTGCTTCCCTGTCAAAACCTACGATGACTGTTCCATTAATATCCACAACGGGAACGGATCTTTGGCCAGATATTTTATAAACCTCTTCTCTATCTTCCTTAGCATCCGCAACATTTACTTCCTTATACTCTTGTCCTTTAGAATCTAAGTACTTTTTTACCTTCACACACCAAGGACACCACTCTGTAGAATAAACCTTAATCATACTTTTCTTCCCTTCTCTACTATATATTTTTCTGCAGCTAAAGCTGCTATAGTACCATCAGCAACAGCAGTAGTTATCTGTCTGTAGGACTTTACTCTTACATCCCCAGCAGCATAAACCCCCTGAACATTGGTTTGCATATTTTCATCTGTTGGAATATAGCCCTGAGTAGTCAGATCAATGTAACCCTTGAAGAGCTCTGTCTTTGGAACAGTACCTATATATCCAAAAACAGCATCAAGCTTTATTTCCTTTTCCTCTCCGGTTTTAGTATTAGCTACCAAAGCTGATTCCACAAAATCTTTACCATTTACATCTATTAGGTCATGATTAAACATTATTTCTATCTTTGGATTATTCATAACCTCTTCTAAAGTGGCCTTTTCTCCCTTAAAGTAATCAAATCTTCTTATCATTATTACCTTTTTTGCAAATTTAGTTAAAAACAAAGCTTCCTCTAAGGCTGAATTACCTCCACCTACAACACCGATTATCTTATCCTCATAAACAGCACCATCACATACAGCACAATAATGAATTCCCTTTCCAGAGAATTTTGCCTCATTAGGAATAGGAAGCTTTCTAGGTGTGGCACCAGTAGCAATTATTACGGACTTTGGCTTATAAATATAGCTTCCTGTTTCTATTTCCTTATCATCATCTGTGAGATATGCTCTTTCTATTAAATCAAATTCATCTATATTAGCTCCCAACTCTTCTGCTTGCTCTCTCATTATGTCTGACAAAGCACTACCTTCAATGGTTTTAAATCCAGGATAATTTTCTATGGTATAGCTGCTTCTTACCTGACCTCCCACAAGTTCATTTTCTAGTATAAGGGTATTTAACTTTGCTCTTCCAGCGTATATAGCTGAGCTTAGTCCCGCAGGCCCTGCGCCTATTATCATCAAATCCAATTCCTTAATTTTCTTATTTTTGTCCATCTATATTCTCCTTACTAAAAAAATTATATCCTAAAATAGTTTAAACCTTTATTAAAATAATATTACATTTTACCCCTAGGGGGTATAATCATATAATACTCTAAAGATTTAATAAAATCAAGAGCTAATAATTATTAACTAATAAAAAGCTTTCTTGCATTTTATAAATAAGGGCCGACCTAATGTCAGCCCTACCTATACTGTTATTGTGATTTTAATTAATGATTAAACTTAAGCTCTCCCTCTTCTTCTGTTACTGTAATGCTGTTTCCTTGTTTTATGTTGCCCTTAAGCATCTCTTCACTAAGCTTATCTTCTATTACTTTAGTTATCATTCTTCTTAGAGGTCTTGCCCCATAGGTTACATCAAAGCCTTCCTTTGCAAGATAAGCTCCACTTTTTTCATCAAAGCTTATATAGATATCCTGCTCCTTCAGCCTATCTGCCACTGAGTTTAGCATTAGCTTTACTATTTCTCTGAGGTCTTTCTCCTCCAGCTGATGGAATACTATTATGTCGTCAATTCTGTTTAAAAACTCTGGCCTAAAGGATCTTTTAAGCTCCTCCATAATATTTTCCTTCATTTTTTCATATTCATTATTTGCTGAATCAGCTTCCATGGAAAATCCCACTGTTCTTTGCTTTTTAATAGTATGTGCGCCTACATTAGATGTCATTATTATTATAGTATTTTTGAAGCTTACTGTTTTACCCTTGCCATCTGTAAGTCTTCCATCCTCTAAAATTTGAAGCAAAACATTAAATACATCTGGATGAGCCTTTTCAACTTCATCAAAGAGTATTACCGAATAAGGATTTGTTCTAACCTTATCTGTAAGCTGACCACCTTCATCATAGCCTACATAACCTGGAGGAGAACCTATAAGTCTTGATACGGTATGCTTTTCCATATACTCAGACATATCAACTCTTATTATATTATTCTCATCTCCAAACATTGCTTCTGCAAGGGCCTTTGAAAGCTCTGTCTTACCAACACCGGTAGGACCTAAGAATATAAAGGAACCAATAGGTCTTTTAGGATCCTTTAACCCTACTCTAGCTCTTCTCACTGCCTGAGCTACAGATTTAACAGCCTCATTTTGGCCTATTACTCTCTTGTGAAGTATTTCCTCAAGCTTTAACAGCTTTTCTGATTCTTTTTCTGTAAGCCTTTCTACTGGAACATTAGTCCACCTGGAAACAACAGCAGCTATCTGCTCCTCACCTACAACTTGAGTTTGAAAGCTGTTTTGAGTAGTCCAATCCTTCTTCTGAGATTCCAGCTTAGCCTTAAGCTCCTTTTCCCTATCTCTTAAGGCTGCTGCTTTTTCAAAGTCCTGTACGCTTATAGCATCTTCCTTTTCCTTGGTAACCTTCTCTATATCATCCTCTATGAGCTTTAAATCCGGTGGAGCTGTAAGGTTTTGAATTCTTACTTTTGCACCTGCTTCATCTATAAGATCTATGGCCTTATCTGGAAGATATCTATCAGTAATATATCTATCTGATAGGTTTACTGCTGCTTGAAGAGCTTCATCAGTTATTTTTACTCTGTGATGAGCCTCATACTTATCTCTTAATCCTTTAAGTATCTCCATAGCCTCTTCCTTAGATGGCTCTCCCACAGTTACTGGTTGAAATCTTCTTTCAAGAGCTGAATCCTTTTCGATATGCTTTCTATATTCATCAATAGTAGTAGCACCTATACATTGAATTTCTCCCCTAGCTAGGGAAGGCTTCAATATATTAGAAGCATCTATAGCTCCTTCTGCACCTCCAGCTCCTATTATGGTGTGGATTTCATCAATAAATAAAATTACATCTCCTGCTTTTCTTATTTCCTCCATTACCTTTTTAAGCCTTTCTTCAAACTCACCCCTATATTTAGCTCCAGCTATCATAGATGAAAGGTCTAAGGTTACTATTCTCTTGTTTTTAAGAAGCTCCGGCATATTACCCTCAACTATCCTCTGGGCTAAACCTTCTGCAATAGCCGTTTTACCTACACCAGGATCACCGATAAGACAAGGATTATTTTTAATTCTTCTACTTAGGATTTCTAAAACCCTCTGTATTTCGTTTTCTCTGCCAATTACAGGATCAAGCTTTCCTTCTCTAGCCATCACTGTAAGGTCTCTACCAAACTGATTAAGTGTAGGAGTATTATTATCCTTTCTCTTTGCCCCTTGAGTGTTTCCAGAAGCTAAGCCATTACCCTGTCCATTGATACCGTTTATAAGATCAGCTCTTAGCTTATCTATTGATACCCCTAGATTCGCAAGTATGGTATATGCTACACCTTCCTGTTCTCTGATTAATGCTAGCATCATATGCTCTGTAGTAATATAATTGTGTCCTAGGTTTCTTGCTTCATACAGACTTAAATCTAAAAGTCTTTTTGTTCTTGGGGTTAGAGCTATCTCATTTTTAGAAATCTCCATATCTCCAAATCCTACATATTCCTCCACAAGTTTTCTCACGGAATCTTCCGTAACATTCAAGTTCTTTAGCAAATCTCGGCTGATTCCCTCTACCCTTAAAATTCCTAAAAGTATATGTTCTGTTCCAATATAGCCATGCTTAAAATACTTTGCTTCCTCTTGGGCATACATTACAGCCTTCTGTGCTCTTTCAGTAAATCTTTCAAACATCATATTTTCTTACCTCCATTAATTTACATCAAGTTATTTAAGGTTTCTCGTATAAATTTTGCTCTTTCCATATCTCTTTCTCCATCAGTAAGTGGTCTTGAGATATTGGACTGAAGCGTAGCTGGTTGAGAATTAACCAAAAGTCCATTAATTATTCCACTGTCAATTCCTTCAATTATATTGAGTTCTAATCCTAATCTTACGTTTGATAATAGCTCTAAAGTCTCTTTTGCTGTTAATAGCCTGGCACTTCTAAGTATTGCCAAAGAACGAAAAATTTTATCTTCTAAATCATATTTGTAATTATTTATAAGAAATCCTCTTGCTCTATTTTCCTGCTGAAGTATCTGCCCTACAGCTG
>JAEXZL010000119.1 GCA_023451395.1 Bacillota bacterium
CATATGTGCTACCCCTCATTTTATTATTGATGAACAGGAAATAAAAAGAGAAGATTATGACAGAAGGCTACATCTGCTTAAGGAAGCCTATGAAGGCAGTGTAAAGGTAATTTCTGGGTTGGAACTGTATATGAATCCTAAGCTACCAGAGTATTATAAAATGGGATTTATTTTTGGTATTAATTATGGAAGTTATATGCTTGTTGAACTACCAATGAGAGATTTTCCTTTATATACTAGGGATATTTTTTATGAGCTTTCTATATTGGGAATTAAACCTATCCTTGCTCATCCAGAAAGGAATCTAAAAATACAGAAAAACCCTGAGCTTCTTAAAGAGTTAATTGAGGATGGGGTTATAGCTCAAATGAACGCAGGGAGTATTATGGGTGCTTATGGTGAAGGTGCTAAAATCACTGCTAAGAAATTTGTTGAAAGTAATATGATTCATATAGTAGGCAGTGATGGCCATAATAATACTACAAGAAAACCAATGATAAAAAATGCTTATGATGAAATAAATAAATTAAATCCCATACTGTATAATTGGATAAAAACAAATAGTATAAATATAATTAATGATAAGCCAGTTAAGGTTTTGGAAATTAATGAGGGGAAGAAAAGTAAAGGGTTATTTCAAAAATTGTTTAAAAAAGGTCTATAGCTTTATTAAAATAATATTGTTTACTGATTTTGTTGTTTAATATGCTAAATTTTTAAATAAATTCAGACAATTAATCTATAGCAAAAATAGAGGAGTTATTAGAATATTTAAAGAATAATATATTAAAAGTATGGAAATTAGGAGCAATATAATGGATAAAAAAATTATTATCAATGGCAGTGATTTGGATATTATCAAAATAATCCAGGTAGCCCGAGAAGGTTATGAAATCGAGCTTTCCCCTGAGGCTGTTAAGAGCATTGAGTTTTCCAGAAACATAGTTAAGAATATTGTAAAGGAAGAAAAGACAGTTTACGGCATAAATACAGGCTTTGGGAAATTTTCTGATGTGAAGATTTCTTCAGATGACTGCAAGATTCTGCAAAAAAATCTCATCTTATCTCATGCCTGTGGTTTTGGACCTCTTTTATCAAGAGAAGAGGTAAGAGCTATTATGCTTTTAAGAATAAATGCTCTTTCTAAGGGTTATTCCGGAATAAGCTTAAAGACTCTAAAAACCTTAATAGAAATGCTTAATAAAGGTGTACATCCTTCTATTCCTGAAAAGGGTTCCTTAGGGGCCTCCGGTGATCTGGCACCTCTAGCACATATGGTTCTACCTATGCTTGGAGAGGGTGAGGTGGAATATAAAGGTATTGTAATGACTTCAAGGGATGCTATGATAGAAGCAGGAATAGAGATAATTGATTTAACCTATAAGGAAGGTCTTGCCCTCATAAACGGCACTCAAGTAATGACGGCAGTAGGAGCATTAGTTCTTTATGATGCTATGCGACTTTTAAAAATCAGTGATATCGCCGCAGCACTAACTATAGAGGCACTAAGGGGAATAACCGATGCTTATGATAGAAGAATTCATGAGCTTAGGCCACATAATGGCCAATTGACAACGGCATCAAATCTTTTAAAGTTATTAGAAGGAAGTGACTATACTAGTACCCAGGGAGAACTTAGAGTTCAAGATGCATATACCTTAAGATGTATACCTCAGATACATGGAGCAAGTAAGGATGCAGTTAATTATGTCTTAGATAAGGTATTAATTGAAATAAATTCTGTAACAGATAATCCTATTATAACTCTAGAGGGTGATGTGATTTCTGGAGGCAATTTTCATGGCCAACCAATTGCTTTAGCTATGGATTTCTTAGGTATTGCTCTGTCAGAAATAGCAAATGTTTCTGAAAGGAGATTAGAAAGGTTAGTAAATCACCAGCTAAATGATTTACCACCATTCCTAACAAAGGAAGGTGGGCTGAACTCCGGCTTTATGATTACACAATATTCTGCGGCAGCCCTTGTATCAGAAAATAAAATACTTGCCCATCCTGCTTCAGTAGATTCAATACCTTCTTCTGCAAATCAAGAGGACCACGTAAGCATGGGAACAATTGCTGCGGTAAAGAGCAGAAGGATTTTAGAGAATGCTTTTAGAGTTTTAGCAACAGAAATTTTAGCTGCATGTCAGGCCATTGATTTTAGAGAAAAAAAATCTTTAGGAAAAGGCACTGATATTGCTTATAATAGAATCAGAAAAGAGATTGAATTTATTGAAAAGGATACTATTATGTATAAGGTTCTAGATAGTTGCCAGAGGATCATAAAAGAGGCAGATTTTTTAGAAAGTATAGATAAAAATAATGGTTTAAGGATATAATGGAGGGATAAAATGTTTGATAATATGAAAATTAATGATTTTTTGACTGAACTCTCATCTAACTCTCCTGCTCCTGGTGGGGGAAGTGTAGCAGCTTTTTCCTCAGCACTAGCATCTGCTCTAGGTGCCATGGTGGGCAATCTTACCATTGGTAAAAAGAGCTATAGAGAGATGGAGGAGGAGAAAAAAAGTAAGGTTGATGAAGCTTTAGAGGCTTGTATAGGCATTAGAGAAACATACATGAATCTTATGGAAGAAGACACAAAGAGCTTTATGGAAGTAATCGATGCATTTAAGCTTCCAAAGAATACTGATGAAGAATTAGTTAAGAGAAATGAAGCAATAGAAAGAGGATATAAGACTGCATTAGCTACTCCTAAAAGATTATGTGATGAAGCTTTAAAGCTATATCCATATCTTAATGAGCTTGCTTTATATGGAAATGTAAATGCTATTTCAGATGTGGGTGTTGCGGTTCTTCTTAACTCTTCGTCCATTGAAAGTGCAATGTTAAATATAATCATTAATTTAAAGAACATAAAAGACGAAGCTTTTGCGGTACAGATTAGGGGATACTTAGATGAAGTAAGTTTGAAAAATAATAACTTTAAAAATGATATAATGAATATTGTAAATAAAAGATTATAAGGAATAATTAAGCTGAGATAAAAAGGGTTCTAAAAAAACCCTAAAAATCTCAGCTTTATTTATTCTAGAGAATCTAAGGATTTTATTTCATATCCTTCTTCTTTCCATTTGGTAATTATGTCATCTAGTATTTCCGCATTGGTTTTAGAAACAGCATGGAGTAGAATGATAGCTCCATTATGAGTTCTCGAGAGAATTTTATCAAAAGCGAAGGCTTTTGAAGGTTGATTTTCTGGAACCCAATCCATATAGGCAAAACTCCAAAATATAGTCTTGTAACCTAACTCTTCTGTTACTTTTAGAGAATGCTCACTGTATTTACCCATGGGGGGTCTAAAAAACTTTGGCATTTCCTTGTTAGTTACAGTTCTGAAGGCTTCCTCTACCAATTGCAATTCTCTTTTAAAGTCCTCTTTTTTTGTAACTTGAGCCATGGAAGGATGATTAGCACTGTGATTACAAACTAAATGGCCTTCATTTACCATTCTTTTTATGAGCTCAGGATTTCCTTTTATATAAGGTTCTACTACAAAAAAGGCAGCTTTAACATTATGCTTTTTTAAGATATCAAGTATTGCTGCTGTATATCCATTTTCGTATCCTTCATCAAAGGTTAAAAAGATTTCCTTCTTTTCTTTGTTTCCTAGGTAATATGAGGAGTATTTTAAAGCAAAATCCTTGGTTTCTTTAGGAGGAAGAGGTGGTTTACCTTTCTCCCTAGTCTCATAATACCAATTGTATTCTTTAGTATTATTAGTGTTGAGGTTAGAGGCAATATGAGTAGGGAGGGTGCTTTGGAAAAGAAAAGGTAAATCAATAAATATTGTTGCTAATAATGTTATTATGAAGGAACGCAAATTATCACCTCCCGAAAATTATATTCTTATTATTTACTACAAAAAATAAAATATTAATAATAAAAGTGGTATAAATGAAAACTATTTCCTATTTATTAATCAGAAAAGATAATATTATCCTTACACAATAAATATAATAAGACACATATTATCCTGTTAATCATTGAAATAAACTAAAGGCTAGAGTATAATTTTATAGAGTTACAGTAAATAAGAAAGGATGTACGGAATGAAATTAGGAATAGTAGGTTTGCCTAATGTAGGCAAAAGTACATTATTTAATGCTATCACCCAAGCGGGAGCTGAGTCAGCAAATTACCCTTTTTGCACAATAGAACCTAATGTTGGTGTAGTTAATGTACCAGATAGTAGATTAGATGTATTAGAAAAAATGTATAATTCGAAAAAGAAAGTTTATACTGCCATAGAATTTTACGATATAGCTGGTTTGGTTAAAGGTGCTAGCAAAGGAGAAGGTTTAGGAAACAAGTTTTTATCTCACATAAGAGAAGTTGCTTCAATAGTTCATGTGGTGAGATGTTTTGAGGATGAAAATGTTGTCCATGTGGAGGGAAATGTAGATCCAATAAGGGATATTGAAACCATTAATCTTGAACTGATATTTTCAGATATAGAAGTGTTGGAAAGAAGAATGGAAAGAACTATGAAAACAGTAAGGTCTGGAGATAAAAAGGCTAAAGAGGAATACTCCTTGCTGGAAAAGCTAAAGGAACATCTTGAAAAAGAAATGCCTGTAAGAACCCTGGAATTAACAGAGGATGAGAAAGTCTTTGTAAAATCATTATTTCTAATAACCTCTAAGCCTGTTCTTTACGCCTGCAATGTTTCTGAGGATGACATTGCTTCAGGCGTGGATAATAAGTATGTTCAGATAGTAAAGGAACATGCAAAGAGAGAAAACTCCGAAGCAATGGTTATTTGTGCAAAGCTTGAAGAGGAGCTATCTACCTTAGCACCAGAAGAAAAGCTTGAGATGCTAGGGGAGTATGGACTTACATCTTCAGGTTTAGATAAGCTTATAAAAGCTAGTTATAGTCTATTAGGGTTAATGAGCTTTCTTACTGCTGGGGTCCAGGAAGTAAGAGCATGGACTATAAAAAAAGGTACTAAAGCACCACAGGCAGCTGGTAAGATACATACAGATATTGAGAGAGGTTTCATAAGAGCAGAAATTATATCTTATGATGCATTAATTGAGTGTGGATCTGAGGCGGCAGCAAAGGAAAAGGGTCTTTACCGCTTAGAAGGTAAGGAATACATAATGCAAGATGGAGATGTGGTAAACTTTAGATTTAATGTTTAGAAAAAAAGAAGTATGCCCTTAGAAATTTATTTCTAAGGGCATACTTCTTTTTAAGCATTTTGTTTTAAATATATATAAATTTTAGAAGGATTTTAATGATTTATGGAGAATAATTATATTAAAGTGGTGGTAAGTGGTGTAAAGTGGAGGTGATTTAATTGTTTATAGGTGAGTATAACCATTCTTTAGATAATAAAAACAGAATGATTATTCCTGCAAAGCTTAGAGAAAATCTTGGAAGCAAGTTTATTATCACAAAGGGCTTGGATGGTTGCCTATATGCATATCCTCTTGATGAATGGAAAATTATGGAAGAAAAACTAAAATCACTACCCATTACCAGCAAAGATGCTAGAGCTTTTGTAAGATTCTTCTTTTCAGGAGCTTCAGAGATAGAGATCGATAAACAAGGTAGAGGGCTTATACCCCAAAACTTAATTGAATATGCAGGTATTAAAAAAGAAATAATAAGCATTGGAGTATTAACTAAGATAGAAATATGGAGTAAGGATAAATGGGAAGATTATAATGACAGTAACATTGATTACAATGAACTAGCAGAGAAAATGAGTGAGCTAGGTATATAAGGAGAAAATGCAATGGAATTTAAACATATTTCTGTACTATTAGAAGAATGTATCGAAGCATTAAATATAAAAGAATCAGGCACTTATGTTGATTGTACCTTAGGGGGTGCTGGTCATTCAGGAAAAATATTAGAAAGGCTTAATAAAGATGGGGTGCTTATTGGAATTGATCAAGATGAGGATGCCTTAAAGTCTGCTAAAGAAAAGCTAAGTGCTTATAACAATGTTATCTATGTTAAGGATAACTTCCAAAATATAGATAATATTTTAAAGGGCTTACATATAGAAAAGGTAGATGGAATACTTATTGATCTTGGAGTATCATCCTACCAACTGGATAATCCGGAGAGAGGATTTAGTTATATGAAAGACTCTCCCTTAGATATGCGGATGGATAAAAGTGGGGATATAACTGCATCAGATGTTGTTAATAGTTATAGTGAAGATGAGCTTACAAGGATAATAAAGGAATATGGAGAAGAAAGATTTGCTAAACGAATAGCAGGTTTTATTGTAAAAAGACGAGAAGAGAAGATAATAAGCAGCACCTTTGAACTTGTAGATATTATTAAAGCTGCTATTCCAGCAAAAGCTAGAAGAGAGGGACCGCATCCAGCGAAGAGAACCTTCCAGGCTATAAGAATTGAAGTTAATAAGGAACTTGAGATAATAAGCAGAACAATAAAGGATGGAGTTAAATCCTTGAATAGTAAAGGAAGGATGGCAATCATAACATTTCATTCCTTAGAAGATAGGATTGTTAAAAACACCTTTAGAGAATTAGAAAATCCATGTACTTGCCCACGGGAGTTTCCTGTATGTGTTTGTAATAAACAGCCAGAGGTCATGGTAATTACTAAGAAACCTATAGAACCTACAGAAGAAGAGATTGAAAAAAATCCAAGAAGTAGGAGCGCAAAGCTTAGAATAATAGAAAAGATATAAAAGGGGTAAGAGGTATGAAGGATAAAAGGTATGTTGATTATAAAGTATACGGAAATAATGCAGTTGTAACTGAAAGACCTTTAGAGAGAAGAGAGAAGGAAAGAGAAAAAGAGCTTCAAAGAGTTAAAAAGAACAGAAGAATAAGAGAGCTTCAAAAGACCAAGGAGCAAAGAAAGGGCATAATACAGGTAGCAGCGATGATATTAATCACTGGTGTAATTACTATTAGCGGAAATGGCAGCTTGTATTCAATGCAAAGGGAAATTAGTAGTATTAATTCTGAAATAAAAGAAGCTAAGAGCAATAATGAAGCTCTATCCTTTAAACTTTTAAAGGTATCAGGGCTTGACAATATTAAAAATGTAGCGGAAAATCAGTTAGGTATGGTAGCACAGGATAAAACCTCAGTTGTCCGTCAGGATATTTCTAAGGATAATTTTCAGGCGATTAATACAAAAGTAGAAAATAAAAATTTTATAGCAAGAATCATGGATGCACTATTCTAGTGCATCCTATTAAGTAGATGGAAGATTATACATATAATTATTTTCTTTAGATTACTAGAAAAGAATAGAAAAGGATATATACTAATATAATTGAAATATATATAATAAATACATTTTGAAGACTGGAGGTATTATAGGTGGGGGAAAGAAAGGGGCATGGTGATAAGGTTCTGACTAGAAAGCGAATGCTTATCACTCTTACAGGGGTTTCCC
>JAEXZL010000200.1 GCA_023451395.1 Bacillota bacterium
TCCGAATTTAACGTCCTTACCTGTCCAGAAGTTATTACCTTTCAAGGCGGCAACCATACCGTTTCCGATTCCACCTGTCAAGGCACCACCCAAAATACCCAAGCCATAATCCTTCAAGCTCATAAACGGGTCCCCGAAATACAACGAGTTACCCGCACTTTGGACAGGCATCATCACCGCCGTACTCGCCGAACCTGCGGCGGCTCCACCGATAAACGCTTCTATGATGATAGGTATATCAACAGATTGTTTATAGTGTAACTACACTTGTTAAAGCTCAGAAATAAGCTCGGCATCAGTACATATACAAAAACTCAAACAAAAAATAGACTGTCCAATTTTCCATCTTGAGACAGTCTATTTTAAATAAAACCCTTCACTTTATCCCTTAGAAATTGGATAATAACTCTCTATGCCAAATAAATCTACCATTGTATAATTTGAGGCAACATCTTCAATAAGAACTTGAACAAGATCTCAAAATAATCAGCCAAACTCATCTCCTATAGTAGTAGGTTATGGATTTAACCTCGGCGCACAGAGCCAATTTAAGCATCTTATCCATTAATAAACTAAATGACTATGCTTCAATCGTGCAATTTTTTTATCATCCATATTTGTTTTTAATAATTTAAGAACGTTATCCCAATCATCAATATTTTTCAGCACGCTATTCTTCCAATCTTCGGTAGAATAATTCTCATAAAAATATTGATATTTCCATTTTTTAGAAGCCTTATTGATATTATTTAATATTTTATCTATTGATCTATAATCACCAATATACTTCATAATATACAATTGCAACTCTAATAAATCTGCTTGACAAATAGGATTACATTGAACCAGATAGTCATTTGAATAATAACTATTTATCAAATCAAACATTTTTTCAACCAATACTTCCGGCCGTAAACAACATCCAACCTGCTCTTCAGCACATCGTATAGACTCTTTAAAATAATTTGAATGTTGGTTATATGGAATATCAAATGTTAAATTTTTCTTATCCAATATCGGCTTATTTACGATTGGAGAAAATAGATTATCCTTATTATCTCTTTTCCACAAGGGATAAACTTGAAAAATAGGCCTATACTCATCCTCTCCTCTTACTCTTAGCAATAATAATCCTACAACCATTATATCTAATGTCACATACAAAGTAGTCTGAGAATAGGTCGACAACTGAGGAAATATAGCGTTCCAATCATTTAAAATAGACTTTTTTAATGCTAATGTAATCATAATATATTATTTTATTCAAAAATATCCACCAATTAATTTACTCCAAAATTACTAAAAAACAATCAATATTCATTCTGCTTAGCTTCATATTTTTAAGTTCATGTGTATAATAACAACTTGAAGCCAGTATATCTCTAGAATTTCAGAAACAGTTCTTTTTAATATTTAGGCTTAATTACTTGAGTCTTATATCCAGGACAAGCCGTTCGATATTTAATCATTTGCCGTTAAAAGATAGCTACTTTCAACATTCTTCCCTCTCGATTTCACAGGAGTAAATCGAAGATATTTAGATAAATCATAAATTTTATCTTTATATTTTTCTTCTACTAATTCTTTATTTTCAATCAAACATAAATTAAAAGGAATGCCATTTATATAAATTAAGATATTATTTTGATTTTTCTATAAAAATTGGAGCTTATTCCAAATTTATCATCAGAATATTATTCTCTTTTTTCTCAAAATCACAAAATCCACTCGTATCAAGTCCACCCTCCTGTGAAACTTTCATTTCTACTGTTTGAGCCAAAGCACAAACAGTAGAAATAACAATAAATAAATTGATAAAATATATTCGCACTATCTTCTCGATATATTATAAATTAAATGCCATTACAGGCTTATAATATAGTGGATAATGAGTCCTAAATCCCGTATTACCGAGATATTAAATTATTCCATATATTTTACAACATATTCTCTTGCATTGATTATCAATTTTCACACAAAATAAATCTATACAACAAGCAAATCACCCATTTACAATTTCGACATTGCCTTCTGAAACAATTTTTACAGTTCCTTCATTCGTATAAATTGAGTAACATACCAATTTTTGTAAGATTTCTAAAGGCAAAATCCCTTCCATCGCTTTTTTATATTCTAAAAGAAATATATCCGTATCACTCACATCTGACATCAAAATACAATACTTCCCTATAATATTATGATACAAATCTATACGAGAAGAGTATATATCTCGAAATACACACCTGACATCATCAAAGTGATTGCTTAATTTATCATCTGTATCTTCATCGCATTCCTCATTATTATTTAACGTAAATATGATAGAATTAGCACCTTCACTACCATTCAAATCATATAATATATCTTTTATCACAACATCATGATAAAAATATTCTAAAAAAAGTGTTCCCATAAAGTTATAATTTAAATAAGCGTTTATTTCATTGATAAGAATAATTACAATTCATTAAACCTACTTGAGAAAGTTCAAAAAAGCTAAGGCTTTGTAAAACTACTCAAGCAGATACAAATTTAAAATTTAAAATTTAATTTTCACACCGAACCCTGGATCAGATTTACTCCCAGGCATATAATGTCTACTTTTCTGATTTAAATGATAATGACTTAGATTTGGCCCCTTTCTTCCTGCAGGAGTCGCCTGATCTATTCTTAATTTTTCAATATATTTACCACTCTCTATCGTACCATAAGACGTACTGTTAGGCAGTTGCCTTGGGTTCTCAATATAATTAGTTGGTATTTGATACTTTGCCTCATTTGGCAAAACAACACCTTTATCCGTAACAGCAAAAGGTAATGACTGATTCTGTCCTACTTGATCCGAAACTGTAATTTCTGTTGGTAAATTACTTCTCTGTATTCCTGTAATTTGAGGTTTTGATGCCTCCATCAACCTCATCTCCGGTGCCGGCCTTGTCGCCGTGTTCTTGAACGAGAAGATCGTCCGTCCGAATTTAACGTCCTTACCTGTCCAGAAGTTATTACCTTTCAAGGCGGCAACCATACCGTTTCCGATTCCACCTGTCAAGGCACCACCCA
>JAEXZL010000049.1 GCA_023451395.1 Bacillota bacterium
TATTCCTTACATTCTTCTAAACCTATCTTATTCCATAATTCTAAGCTATTTTGTAACATTTCTGCTTTATCAAAATTACCTGTTATAAGTTCTGATATAAAACTTCTTTTCTCTTCATCATCTGAAAATTTTATTTGCAAGTCATAATAAACCTTATATACCTTAAACTTTCTAGGAAACTCATTACAACTTACAAATGCAGTATATGGAGACTTTTCACTTACACGTATAAGCTTTCTTTCCTCACTTAAATAGTTTAATATTTCTTTAGCATAATTAGCATTTGGTGCTAGTTTATTATCAAATAACAAATCACCTTTAATAAGCAGTAGCTCCTCATCTATACCAGCTCTTAAGACAGCTCCTAAATATAATTTATCCATATAGTTCAATTGGCTTTTCTCAATAAAAGCATCATTAGGGTTTTGGGAATAATACTTAACTATTATTTCCTCTCTAATCTTAATTTCGTTTATTTTTTCTTCTTCTTTTATTTTAAAGCACTTTTCACAGCTACAATTTTTTGTATTGTTATGATTACAGCTTATACATACAGGCTCTGTTTCTCTTGTTCTCGAAATCTTCGTTCTAAAATGTGCACTCATATAATTCCCGCAATGTTCACACAGTAATGCTTTATAAACCTTTCTAGGAAATAAGCTAGATATATTATTGGCCTTAGTACCAATATTAAAATCTTTAATCAAGCTTACAACTTTTTCATTAGCATAATATCGTCTTATCAATTCATCAATTTGTTCTTTATTTAAATGATTAATTTTAGGACTTATTTGGTCATAGAAATAATTGTCCACTATATTATGCCCCCCATGAATTACATCATTTTGCATAACTAAAAATACTATCTAAATACTATATAATAAGTATTTAGTTTATGATTAATTAATTAAGTTAATTATCCATTTAATCCATCCACTTATAGAAGAAGCTCTTCTTTCTAGCAATTGGTCACTGCATAAATTTAATTTCTTCATTCTATCCATAATAAATCTTTTGTCTGGAATTTCTCCCCTTCGTATTGTTAAATGAAAAATCTCATTGAAAATATTATGCTCAAGTATTAGTCTAACATACTCTAACTGCCTTTTTTTATAAGGTAGCTTTAAAAGCCTTTTTCCTGTATCACTAATAAAAATCTTAGTTTTTTTATTTTCGTCTGTTGCTTTATCAGCTAATCCCAAGTATTTGCACGCATTAAAATAATAATCTGATTGTCTCTCTTTAAAGCCAAAAAGCTCAGCTATTTCTATAGAAGTTAAAGAACCATTTGATAGATTCTCAATCAAAGATATAATTTTATCAAAACTATCAGCTTGTACAAAAGGAACATTATTTGGTTCTTTTTTTACTTTTGTAGTGTTGTATACTTCAATTATATCTTCTATACTTATTTCTACGTCTTCAAGGCTATAATTCTTCTCTTGCACCAATTTAATTGAATTATAGTTTTTAATATCCTCAAACTCATATTCTAGTAACCTAAAAATATTATTAGAATATACCATAAATACAGGTCTTATAGGCTTACTAATTTTACTTTCCCATAACCTGTAGGGATAAAATAATTGTCTAATCAAAAAATTATTATGTACTACGTTTTTCCCTTCGATTATAGTAAAGATATTATGGTTTTCAAAACCTCCATCGATCTCAATCTGAGAATTTTGCACTTCTATTATATGATTATTAATATTATTTTTGCCTATATTAAATTTAAAGATACCAGAGCCCATTCTCCCAGATATAGTTTGAACCATATCCTGTTCATCTAAAAAATCATCTAATATTCTAGTTATACTCATAACATTAATTGCATTTGCCTCAGAAGTAATTCTATTAATATCTATAGTCTCAAAATAATCCGGAATCTTAATATTTGTTATTTGCTTAATTTCACTTTTTACCTCCGGGAAATCTTGATATAAATCAAATTCTCCTATAACATATTTTCCTCTTGTTACAGGCAATATAGCTAATTTACTTCCGAATACCGAAGGTAACGATTCTCTAGTATCAAACTTCGTCATCAATCTTGGTTCTTTGAATTCTTTTATTTGGTCAGCAGTAATATAGAATAATCCATTACTCTTAACCTTTTGCTCTATATTATATTTGTCAAATATTCTTTTCCAATTATCATCAATCAAGCTCATAATTTCGCACCAAAACCTCGTCTATTATCCCTCTCTTTTCAGGATTTGCATTTATACTTCTTTTAGCTGGTACTTTATCAATAATATAGTCACTGTATAAATTCTCAATAAACTCACAGCTAGAATTAGATAATAAAAACTTAATTCCCTTTTTATCTAATTCATCACATTTATTTTTCAAGGCAATCTGTTCAGCTTCTCCAAATCCATTAGATGTATACCCTGTAAATGATGATGAGGAACTTATTGGCATATACGGAGGATCTAAGTAAACAAAAGCTCCTTTTCTAATACCTTTTAATACATCTTTATAATCACCACAATGGATACGAATATTTGCTTTATTTAAATATTTATTCACAGCTAATATAG
>JAEXZL010000057.1 GCA_023451395.1 Bacillota bacterium
GGCATTAACCATACCTCTCCAGTTCCTCTATAAACATTTACAAAACCTTCCCCAGATGCTGCAGAGCCGATAATAGATTTTGAAGACTTTTCTACAGTGAACTCTATTTCTCCAGTTCTTAAAAGAGCAAAGTTACCATCTACCTTTAAAGTATCGTTTATAAGAATACATTTTACGATCTCATTTTCTGGCACAGGAACCTCTAAAACCGCAACACCGCTTCCCTTTAGCTTAGTTTGAAAAAGACCTTCATTTCCTAAAAAAGCAGAGGATATACTCTTCTGCATAGCTGCTCCTACCTCTACCCCATCCTCACAGGCAAGAAAACAGCCATCATCTACAATGATCTCATCATCCTCCAGTTCTATAAGGGCATAATGACCGAAGGACGGTTCCAAATAAATCTCTCCAGTACCTGTATACACTGGCTTGAAGGTACTTTCTCCAGTTACCTTACTCCCAATTAACTTCTTTCCAATATTTAACAAACCTCCAATACCTGTTTGCAAATCCACCTTTCCCCTTATGTAGCTCATGGCTCCTCCTTGTAGTCTTACAGAGCTGTCCTCTAAGAGAAGCTTTACCTGTTTTAGTGTCATCCCCACCTCTCTCATATAAAAAAGCTCCTGAGCAGAAGCTACATCTAAACTACCTGATAAAGTTTCATATTCAAGTATTTGAAAAGTCGTATCTCCAGTCATTTCCGATAGCACATTTATTTTACTTTTTATTTTTAAATTAGTTCTCATAATACCACACCCCTACTTGTTATTAGTTTAATTATAAGACACATTATGAAAGCTTTACAATAGTTTATAAGCTTAAGAATTTACTGGAAACACCATAATCATCCCATCTAAAAATAAAAGAAAGAGCATCTGCAGTCTTCATTTAACCACAGATGCTCCCAAGCTTTTTTCTTTTAATTTTATGATACTCTCATCTATTTCATTTATAAGAAGGCTTTATCCTGTTTTATAAGGTAACTGGTACACCTGAAGCACTTAATGCACACTGTGCCCCTCTTTCTAATGCTAGCTTATTCATTTCATAATACTTTTCCTTGCCATGGTCCTTTAATGCTTTAAGAAGCTCTTCTATAGATACAATTCCTGTCTTTTGAACCAAGGCACCAAGGAGTACCATGTTTGCTATGGTTTTAGTACCTATTTCCTGGGCAATTTTTTGTGCTGGAACCTTAACCATCTCTACATCTTCTCTTATAACCTCTCGATTAACCATATCCTCATCGATTATTATAAGCCCTCCGATTTTTACGGAGCTTTCAAACTTATCCAGTGATGGCTTATTCATTACTATTAAAGTGTCCGGAGTATTAACTATAGGAGATCCTACCTGATTTTCAGTGATAATAACTGAGCAGTTACAGGTTCCTCCTCTCATCTCTGGACCATAGGATGGAAGCCAGGAAACATTTTTACCTGAATCCATGCCTGCATAAGCTAAAAATTTAGCCATAGAAAGTATACCTTGGCCTCCAAAGCCTGCAAAGAGCATTTCTTGTAATGCCATGCTATTTCACCTCCCCAGTTGTATCCTTTTTAATCCCTAATGGATAATAAGGCATCATATTATCTCTAAGCCATTGAAGGGATTCTTCAGTGGATAATCCCCAGTTTGTTGGGCATATGGAAAGCACCTCTACCATTGAGAAACCCTTTCCCTCTATTGCATTTTGGAAGGCTTTTTTAATTGCCTTCTTAGCTTTAATTACATTTGGAACCTTATCTACAGATACTCTTTCCACATAGCAGGCACCATCTAAGGTTGATATCATCTCTGCAACTCTAATAGGATGTCCTTGAGTTGCAACATTTCTACCATAAGGTGATGTTTCAGTAATCTGTCCCGGTAAAGTGGTAGGAGCCATCTGTCCTCCAGTCATTCCATAAATGCAGTTATTTACAAATATTGTAACTATATTTTCTCCTCTGGCTGCAGCATGCACTATTTCCGCTGTACCTATAGCTGCCAAATCTCCATCTCCCTGATAGGTAAATACAACGGAATCTGGATTTGATCTCTTTATTCCAGTGGCAACTGCCGGAGCTCTTCCATGGGCAGCTTCAAACATATCACAGGCGAAATAATCATAGGCAAGAACTGAACAGCCTACGGGAGCAACACCGATAGTTTTATCTAGGATACCAAGTTCCTCAATACATTCTCCCACTAATCTATGAATAACTCCATGTGTACAGCCTGGGCAGTAGTGGGTAGGCACGTCTAAAAGAGCCTTTGTAGGTTCAAATACTATTGCCATTATTTTGCACCTCCTACTATTTCCATAACCTTATTTAGTATTTCATCTGGTGTAGGTACCATTCCTCCGGTTCTTCCATAGAAATGTACTGGCTTTCTGCCTAAAACTGAAAGCTTTACATCCTCCACCATCTGACCTGCACTCATTTCCACGGAAATGTAGCCAAGTCTTGTTTTATCTATTGTCTTTTCAAAGGCTTCAACAGGGAAAGGCCATAGGGTAATAGGTCTTATTAAGCCAAGCTTTATCCCTTGCTCCTCTGCAGCTTTTATAACATTTTTACATATTCTTGAGGTTGTACCATAAGATACAATTATTAAATCACAATCCTCTTGAATATTGTAAAGTTCATATTTTACTTCCTTCTTCTTAATCTGTGTATATTTTTCCTGAAGCTTAATATTATGCTGCTCAAGCTTTTCTGATTGAAGATAAAGGGAGTTTATTACATTGTGCTCTTTTCTTCCCTTTCTGCCGTTGGCAGCCCAAGTCTTTTCTGGAAGTACTCTCTTTTCTACATTTTTAAATTCTACAGGCTCCATCATCTGTCCTAGCATTCCGTCACCCATAACCATTACTGGTGTTCTGTATTCGTCAGCTACATCAAAGGCTTCAGAAATAACATCCACCATCTCCTGAATTGAGCTTGGTGCATAAACAGGCATATTGTAATCACCATGTCCTAAGCCTTTAGTAGCCTGAAAATAATCTGACTGAGCTGGTTGTATGGTTCCAAGTCCTGGACCGCCTCTTACTATATTTATAATTACACAGGGAAGCTCTGCTCCGGCAATATAGGATATACCTTCTGCCTTTAAGCTTATTCCTGGGCTTGAGGATGAAGTCATGCACCTAACACCTGTACCTGCTGCACCGTATACCATATTTATAGCAGCAACTTCACTTTCTGCCTGCAAAAAAACTTTTCCTAATTTAGGCATTTCTTTTGACATATACGCCGCAACCTCTGTCTGCGGAGTAATAGGATAACCAAAAAAACACTGGCAGCCTGCTCTTAAAGCAGCTTCTCCTATTGCCTCATTACCCTTCATTAATACTTTATCAGCCATTTGAATACCCCCTATTTTTCTACGGTTATTACATAATCAGGACACATTCTTCCACAAGAAGCACAAGCAATGCAAAGCTTCATATCCTCTTCAGTTATAGTGGCAGGATGATAGCCCTTTTCATTTAGATTTTGAGAAAAAGATATTATTTGCTTAGGACAAGCTATTATACATTGACCACAGCCTTTGCATCTCTCTTCCCTAAAGGTTACTTTTGCCATAGAGATTCCCCCTTAATATTTACTTTTGATACTTAAAAGTTTATTTTTCCCATGGTTTTTTCATATAGATATCTATTGGGAAAATTTCTCCCGACACCTTACCATGAAGCTTTGGAGCAAGGCTCCTCTCACAAAGTGTATAAGCATAAGGTATATTAAGCTTTTTTGAAAGCTCAGTAACTATCCTGTCCCCTTTTAAAACATCCTCTAGGGTACTTTCACCTGATAAATTTGTATTAGATATTAGTTTTGTTACCTTCAATCTACTGCTTCTTTCAATAGCCCTTAAATAATTTTCTGTATCTTCTAATGTAGCAGTTAATGGTCTATTGTTATTAATCACAAAGTACATTTCATACTCTTCCTGCCTAAAAAACCTATTATATTGACCTAAGGCTAAAGCCCCCATGTCATCTCCGCCTATGTCAAAAACCACTTTATGATCTTTATCATTAAAGGCAGAGGCTACCTCTCCAGGTACCACCATAAGCTCTGCATTGGAAAGATTAGGATCAGAAGCTATCACTCTTACACCTTTTTTTAAAAGCTCCTCCTTAAATTCTCTAGAACAGAAGTATGGATTTACTATGTCAATGTCAACTAAGCTTACCTTTTCTCCCATTTCAGCAATCTTAACTGCATAATTGATGGATATTTCAGTTTTACCACTGCCAAAATGTCCTGTAAAAATATTTAATCTTTTCATAGACACTCCTTTTAGTTAATCTATATTACAGTAAACCTTTTCAAATGTATTATACTTTAATTCATTACCATTTTTCAACAATAATTGCTCTTATTAATTACGGCAATTTGAATAATCCTAAAAATAATCCTAGAGAAATTTTTATATTAATTTTTATCTAAGGGATTCTTAACGACATACTCAAAAATACCTGAAAAAATTTAACATCTCTAGTTAAAATTACTTCAGGAATTAATAATATTTGATATTTTAACAACAATAACTTAATATATTTTCTTATGAATTAAACTTTAAAAGAGTCAAAAAGGTCCTAAGAACCTTTTTGACTCTTAATGCTTAGATATAGTCTATTACTCTCTTTATACTATTTATATTCCTTTGCTTCTTCTTCCCCATTAAGAACTCTTAATCCACCTTGAGCAAGGGCAAGCATTTCATCTTCACCGGGATAAATTACTATAGGTGCAATCCATGCAGTTCTTTCGCTTATCATATCTGTAATAGACTTACCATAGGCTATTCCCCCAGTTAGTATGATAGCATCCACCTTTCCTTTAAGCACTGCAGCACATTCCCCTATGGATTTTGATACCTGATAGGCAAAAGCATCAAAGACAAGCTTTGCTTCTTTATCTCCATTCACTGCTTTTTCCTCAACAATCCTTGCATCATTAGTTCCCAAGTAAGCCACAAAGCCACCTTTACCGCATAGCTTTTTTAGAATTTCTTCCTGAGTGTACTTTCCACTAAAGCACATCTTCACTAAATCTCCAGTAGGCAAGCTTCCAGCTCTTTCCGGTGAGAATGGACCATCGCCATCAAGAGCATTATTATTATCTATGATTCTTCCATTATGATGAGCACCTACAGAAACTCCTCCGCCTAAATGAGCTACAATAATATTTAAATCCTCATAAGCCTTTCCCATTTCCTTTGCATATCTCTTTGCAACGGCTTTTTGGTTTAAAGCATGAAATATGCTCATTCTCTTTATCTCAGGTATTCCTGAAACCCTTGCAATATCAGCAAGTTCATCTACTACTACTGGATCAACTATAAAAGAAGGTATGTCATTATCTCCTGCTATGTCCTTGGCTAAAAGCCCTCCAAGGTTAGAAGCATGCTGGCCTTGATAGCCTATTTTTAAATCCTCAAGCATAGCAGCATTTACTCTATATGTACCGCTAACCATAGGCTTTAACAATCCGCCTCTTCCTACTATTGCTGAAAGCTCTTGAAGCTTAATTCCTTTTTCCTCAAGGACTCTTATTATTATTTCCTTCCTAAAGCCTAACTGGCTGTATATATTAGGATATTTATTTATTTCCTCAGAGCTGTGCCTAATGGTTTCCACCAATATTGGTGCCTCATCTTCATATACAGCTATTTTTGTTGAAGTTGAACCAGGGTTAATTATTAATAATTTATAAGCCATTGTTTTCCTCCTATTATTAAGCTATTAAAAGCTATTAATTATTTTTAGCAACTAATGCAGCTAGTGCAATGGAATTAACCTTTACTTCAAAGCTGTCAGCTCTTGAAGTTAGAATAACTGGTGCAGAGGTTCCTACTAATAGGCCTCCGCTTTTTGTTTTAGAAGTGTAGGTTAAGGTCTTATACATTACGTTAGCACTTTCAATGTTAGGCAAAAGCATAATGTCAGCCCTGCCAGCTACTGGTCCCCCGATGTTTTTATGTGCTGCTGCTTCTAAGGATATAGCATTATCAAGAGCTAAAGGTCCATCTACCACACAACCCTTTATCTGTCCTCTATCATTCATCTTTGCCAATATTGAAGCATCTACTGTTGCAGGCATATCTGGATTTACAACCTCTACTGCACAGATAGCAGCAACTTTTGGTTCTTCAATTCCAATGGCCTTAGCCACTGCTACAGAGTTGTTTAATATATCTATCTTTGCCTTTAAATCTGGATAGGTATTAAAAGCAGCATCTGTTAAGAATATAAGTCTGTCTATACCTTCTATCTCAAATACTGCCACATGGGACATAAGCCTTCCAGTTCTAAGCCCAATCTCTTTATTTAAAACACTTCTTAAAAAGGTTGCTGTATCTATAAGCCCCTTCATTACCATATCTGCTTTTTTAGAAGAAACAAGCTCTACAGCCTTTAGTGCTGCTTTCCTATTATCCATTTCATGAATAATCTCATAACCGGATAAGTCCATATTAAGCTTCTCTGCTATTTTTTCTATTTCAGCTCTATTCCCTACAAGTATTGCATCTGCAATTCCCCTTTGCTTTGCCTCGTGGATAGCCTCTAGTACTGGTTCATCCTGTGCAACAGCTACAGCAACCTTCTTCATTTCCCCTGCCTTTAATTTGTTCAGTAAATCATTAAAATTACTAATCATACTACAACACCTCGTTTTTATAGTCATATGTTAATTAAATAATTACCAAAAATATCATCTAAACCTCTTCATAAAGCTTAGCTTTTTCTTTTCCTTCTAAGACTCTTATTGCACCTTCGGCCAAGGCTTCCATCTCATTTTCACCAGGTACTATTTCAACAGGAGCTATAAAAGCTACTCTTTCTTCTATCCAGCTCATTAGAAGCTCACCATAGGCCAGTCCACCAGTTAAAATAATCCTATCTACCTTACCCTTTAAAACTGTAGCCATAGCGGCTATTTCCTTACTGATCTGATAAGCCATAGCTTTATAAACAAGCTCTGCCTCCTCATCACCCACTTGAATTCTTTTTACTACCTCTCTGGCATCATTTGTTCCAAGATAACCTACAAGTCCCCCTTCTCTCGTGAGCATTTTCTTAATCTGACCTTGATTATACTTGCCACTAAAGCATAGCCTTACCAAAGAACCACAGGGAACATCCCCAGCTCTTTCTGGAGACAAAGGTCCTCCTTCATTTGCATTGTTAACATCTAAAATCCTTCCCTTATAAACTGGGGAAATAGAAATGCCTCCTCCTAAATGAGCTACAATAAGAGAGGCATCTTGAAAAGGTTTGTTAATTTTATCACAAATCTTGCGAGAGGTCGCTTTAATGTTAAGAGCATGTACAAGTGATTTTCTTCTAATTTCCGGCAAGCCAGATAGCTTTGCTTCGGGAATCATTTCATCTACTGCTACTGGGTCTACAATGTAAGCAGGAATATTCATTTCCTTTGCTATCTCATAGGCTATTATTCCTCCTAAATTAGAAGCATGCTGACCCTGTACACCAACTTTTAAATCCTTAAGCATTTCTTCTGTCACTAAATAGGTTCCTCCGGGCATTGGCTTTAAAAGCCCCCCTCGACCTACTACCGCTTGAAGACTTTCCTTAGAAACACCCTTTGCTTCAAGCCAGCTAAGTATCACTGTCCTTCGCATATCCTTCTGTTCATGTATCTCTTCAAAGCTTTTAATAAGCTCTGAAGGATGTGAAAGATTTTCAACATCTAGACATTCTACTCCTTTATAAAGAGCTATTTTTGTAGAAGTAGAGCCAGGATTAATAACCAATATTAAATTTTCATTCACCATGTTAACCCCCATGATATTATTTTAACCTCATATACCAAAAACCTAATATTTATTTTATCAAAAATTCTAACAAAAACAAACACTTTAATTTCGGAGATTCTATCAATCCTTTTCCTTATTAAGTATTGTTTTGATATTTTTATACTATATTATTATTAATTTATTTTTATTTTTTAAAAGCTGTTATAAAAGTAAGAATTTTTTTATTTATCAAAATGTGATATTAAATTCTTTTACTTTTTTCTTAATTTTCAGTCAATATGTTATAATTATTAAAAGTACTCTCTTAGGGGAGGAGAGTCTTTAATTTTAGGAGGTGATAGGGTGAAGATAGTAATACTTGCACCTACAAACATGTCAAAAACAGAGTTTGCTAAAGCACAGCTAATAAAAAGGCAAAAATTTTTGAATACCCTTGCACCAGCTGGAGTAGAGATAACCCTTAAAGAAAATCCAGAGGGTCCTCAGGCAATTGAAACTATGGAGGATGAATATATAAGTGTCCCTGGTCTTCTAAAAGCCGTACAAAAGGAAAAGGGAAATTGTGATGGTATAATAACCGGCTGCTTCGGTGAACCAGGACTAGATGCCGCAAGAGAGTTAATGGACATACCTGTTATAGGCTGTTGCGCACCAGCAATACATATGGCAAATCTTTTAGGTAAAAAATTTTCTGTCCTTTCTCCAGTAAAAAGTGCTGTTATATCCACTGAAGAGCTCATAGAAAAACATGGACTGAGTCATCATTTAGCCTCTGTAAGACCACTTAATATTCCGGTAATGGAAATTAGAAAAAATCGTGAACTGGCAGTGGAAAAGGCTTATAACTGTGCTGTAGAAGTACTTGAAAAGGATGGAGCTGATACCCTTGTCTTAGGCTGTATGAGCCTTGCATATCAGGACATAGCTAAGGATCTTACAGAGAAGCTTGGTATTCCAGTTATAAATCCTCTTTATGCAGCAGTAAATACTGCAATTTTCATGGCAAAGTATAATTTAGTACAATCCCCATTAGTGTACAAGCTATAATAATGCTTATAATAAAAGTGGCTGAACAAAAACCATCTAGTTATTGTTCTAAGCCACTTTTATAGTTATTTCTTAGATAGGATTTCCTTATATTCACTTTTAATTGCCTCTAAGGTGCTCTTATTAGTTATAAGCTCACAGGCACAAATAGCAAGAGCCTTTGCACCTAAAATTACAGCATTGTCAGCTTCCATAGAAACAGCAGCTTCTCTAAAAGCAGCAGTATGAGCACAAATAGAATCCTCACCTATTTTTATGTAAGGCTGAATAGTTGGTATTAACTGAGTTACGTTTCCTACATCTGAGGACCCCTTACCCTCAAGATCTTCCTCAAATATCATTCCAAGCTCCTCACCTATGCCTTTGTATAGACCATCGAAGCCTGGACATAGAAGAAAGTTGTCTACAGCATTTTTATATCGTTCCATCTTGTATTCACAGCCAGTTGAGAGCGCGGCACCTTTACAAATATCTAATACCCTTTGGGATATTTCACTACAGTATTCCTTTGTTTCAGCTCTTACATAAAGCTTTGCCATGGTATATTCAGGTATTATATTTGGAGCATCTCCTCCCTTAAGTATTACTCCATGAAGTCTGGCCTCATCCTTAAGTTGCTGTCTCAGTAGTCCTATGGCACTAAAAAATAAAATCATAGCATCCAAAGCATTTATTCCCTTTTCAGGATCTGCTGCTGCATGGGCAGGTTTTCCAAAGAACTCAACCCTCCAGCTGTCAACGGCCAAATGAGGCGTTGTTATAGAGTTTCTTCCAGAAGCATGTAGCTGCATAGCAGCATCAATATCCTTAAAATATCCTTCCTTTACATAAGCACTTTTGGAACTTGCATTATCAACTCCACCTTCTTCAGCAGGACAGCCAAAAAAGTATAGACTTCCTGGTCGTCCCTTTAAACAATTAGCAGTGGCAATGGCTGCAGCTGCACTGATTGTACCTATCATATTATGACCACAAGCATGTCCTAATCCCTCAAGAGCATCATATTCCCCTAAAAAGGCTATATTAGGCCCTCCTTCACCTAAGGTCTTTTTTGCAATAAAGCCAGTTTCATACCCTGCTATATTTTTTGTTATCTCAAAGCCTTCCTTCTCTAAAGTTCTGGCTAAAAGATCAGAAGCAAAAAATTCCTGATTTCCTATTTCCGGTTTGCTGTGAATTTCATGGCTTATATTTATAAATTCCTCCTTTCTTTCATCTAAATAGTTTTTAATTTTTTCTTTAAAGTCCCCCATTAATTAAACCTCCTCATAAAAAATAAAGCTCCTATCATTCTGTGAAGAACGATAAGAGCTTAAAAGTCAATACTTCATACTAAAGGCTTTTAGAGGAATATCTTTTAATTATCCTCTCTGAAACCTTAAGTCCGTCCACTGCCGCTGAAATAATTCCCCCGGCATATCCCGCTCCCTCTCCACAGGGATACATTCCATTAATTCCAAGGCTTTCTAAATTATCATTTCTAACAATCCTTACAGGAGCTGAGGTTCTTGTCTCAATACCTGTAAGCACTGCCTCCTCAGAGGCAAAGCCCTTTAGCTTTCTATCAAAGGCGGTAAATCCCTCCTTTAAAGACTCTGTTACATAAGCTGGTAGTATATCTTTAAGCTCTCTTAGCTCATAACCTGGCTGATAGCTTGGTTTTACTCCTAGAATTTTGGTGCTTTTTCTATCCTTTAAAAAATCTCCTAGAAGCTGTATTGGAGCTAAATAGCCCCCTCCACCTAGAGAATAGGCAAGCTTTTCATAATGTCTCTGAAACTCCATTCCCTTTAAAGGAGTGTTACCAGAAAAATCTTCTGGACCTACCGTTACAACAATTGCTGAATTTGCATTTTCCTTATCTCTTGCATGATAGCTCATACCATTAGATACAACGGTTCCTTCCTCTGAAGCGGCAGCTACCACCACTCCTCCTGGGCACATGCAGAAGGAATATACGCCCCTTCCAAGCTTACTGCTCTTGTAGGTCAATCTGTAATCAGCTGCTTTTAATCTAGGATGCCCAGCAAAGCTTCCGTATTGGGCTTTATCAATAAGCTCCTGAGGATGCTCAACCCTAAGTCCTATGGCAAAGGGCTTCTCTTCTAGAAAAACCTTCTGTTTATATAACATTTCGTAAGTATCTCTTGAACTGTGGCCTATAGCCAGAACAAGAACCTCACAAGGTATTTCCTCTCCATTAACTAAAGCAGCTCTAAGCTTACCATCCTTATGGACTATACCATCAAGCTTTGTGTTAAACCTAACCTCTCCTCCTAGAGCAATAATTTCTTCCCTTAAATTTTTAACTACCTCTTTTAGAATATCAGTACCTACATGAGGCTTACCCTGATAAATAATTTCTTCAGGAGCACCTGCTTTCACAAAAGATTTAAGCACATAACCACATCTTTTGTCTTTTATCCTTGTGGTGAGCTTTCCATCAGAAAAAGTTCCTGCTCCCCCTTCTCCAAACTGAACATTTGATTCAGGATTTAAGATGCCCTCATTCCAGAATCTGTCAACTGTAAGGCTTCTATCCTCTACCTTTTCGCCTCTTTCAACAACCAGAGGCGAGTACCCCTGCCTTGCTAACCTAAGGGCAGCAAAGAGTCCTGCAGGTCCCATACCAACAACTATGGGCCTATGTACAAGCTTTTCCTCGCCTTCAGGAATATCTTCTTCCAACTCTATGTCTTCTATGGTTATATCTCTATCCTTAAGTCTTTTTACAAGCTCTTCACCCTTGGCACAGGAAACGTCTATGGAATAATTAAATTTTATTGCTTCTTTTTTTCTTGCATCTATAGATTCCTTTACTATTCTTAAACTCTCAATATCCTGCCTCTTGATCCTAAGCTTTTTTGCTGCTTTGCTATAAAGCTCCTCTATATCTTCATTTATATCTAGGATAAGATTGCTTATTCTTATAGTCACTTAATCACCTCATCAAAACAGCTTGAAAAGTAATTTTACCTTTCAAGCTGCCATTTAATCTCTCGCCATCACAGGCATGGTTTCTTAATTATTTCTTAGTTATAGTTATCACTGTTACCTCAGGATTATAATTTATTATCCTTACGTCGCTCTTGGAGGATGTTACATTAATTGCTCCTTGATGATTTCCTTCCTTGAGTCCTTGGGCATTTACCTCTGCTTTAAAGTCCGCAGGAGTTATGGTATCAATAATCCCTTCCTCAGCTTCTGCTACCACTGTAATACTAGTATTTTCAAGACTGCCAGTAAAGCCCTCTGCTACTCCTGTAAGTGTCACAGGCACAGTTAAAGTTTTTTGAACCTTCTTTACAGTATTTATTTTAACCAAAACTGTAGATTTACTATTCACTAGTGATATTTTATCAGTTATTATTACCTTTGCATTAACCTCTCCATTTTCCGGAAGGGCTGATAAATCAATTGGCTCTGTGTCAATAGTAGTTAATTTATTCAGTACGGCTTCATCACCTATTACCTCTAGCTTATCCGGTGTCACCTCAATGCTCTTTATAGACAACCCATTAGGAAGCGTTCCCTTTGTTTTAACATTAATGGTTAAGAACTTAGATTGTCTTATAGGAACTGTTATGTTAGCATTGCTTGGCTCTACATCTACATAAGGCACTTCTTTCATGTTCTCATCTACTGGTGTCAAGGGAAGACTTATTGATACATCCTTATCTGCATTTGTTACATCTCCCTTGGCAAGAAGATATTTAACCTTATTTACATATTCTAAAGGTCCAGATATAAGACCATTAGTTGGATTAACTGTAGGTTCAGAGGAGTATGCCCCCTGTTTTGTTGTTATATTTAAATCAGAATATACAGGTATACTTTTTTTCACATATTCATCTATGATAATCTTTACCCTTGGAAACCCTGTACTTTTAATGCTAATATTCGGTGGATAATCACTAATCTCTACTGGTATTGAATTTTCACCTTTTTTTAGAGCATAATCACTTAAGTCTACTTTTAATTTAAACTCACTGGGCTTTACAGAAAACACCTCGGTGGTGGGTCCTTCAATATTTAGGCTAACGGTAATATCCTCTTGTCCTGGTGAAACTATAAGATTTGAGTCCTTGAGAGTTTCAGCATTAATAAGCTCCACTGGAATTCCCTTAAGCTCATAGGTCCTAGTTGGATTTTCAGAATTAGTAACAAATAGCCATAAACCAAAGGCACAAATCACACATATAATTCTCACCATTAATTCTTGCCTTTTAGTGCTTGTGTTAGCCATGCCTTCACCCTCTCTCCTAGTGTTTTCACCCTCTTCTTTCGCCTATTTTTCATTATTTTAAGGAGAACATCTTTTAATCTGTCTCTGTCATAATTTCTTGAGAGCCTTCCGTTAACGGCTAGAGAAATGGTTCCAGTTTCCTCGGATACTATGAGTACTAAGGAATCTGATGTCTCCGAAAGTCCAATGGCTGCCCTATGTCTTGTTCCCAGCTTTTTATTTATATCAGTGTTGCTGGTTAAAGGAAGCACACAGCCAGAGGCTATTATCCTATCATTTCTAACAATAGTAGCTCCATCATGAAGAGGTGTATTTACTACAAATATATTTTCTAAAAGTGCCGAAGACACTACAGCATCAATTTCAATTCCATTCATTATAATCTCACCAAGTCCCGTGGACTGTTCAATGGCTATAAGTGCTCCAGTCTTTGAAAGGGATAGGTTCTCCACAGCATTTACAATTTCTGTTATAACCTTTTCCCTTAAGGAATCATCCTCAATAGGATGAATATCATTAAAGGCGCTTCGTCCTAGATGCTCTAAGGCTCTTCTTATTTCAGGCTGGAAAATTATGATTATGGATAAAACACCTATAGTAATGGTTTTGCTTAAAATAACATACACTGTTGTGAGCTTTAATAAAGAACTTATGGGAATTAAAGCAACTATTAAAAATATCCCCTTTAGAAGCTGAACAGCCCTTGTTTCTTTAATAAGCATATATCCCTTAAAAAATATATATGAAACCACTGCAATATCTAAAATACTCCATATGGTCATATTTTTAATGGTATTAATTATAACATTAATGATCTCCATATACTATCACCTCTGTCCTTCGTTACATTTTCAATTATACACTATTGGCATAATAGTTAGTACCGCAAATTAAAATTTTAAACAATATTAAACTTTTCTTTTCATCATTAACCTTTCATTGGTTATTTTAACCATATCTCACGAATATATATTACAAAATTAACTTTAGGAGGAAAGTTTAATGAAAGCTATGAATACAAAGATGTACAAGTTCTTTTTAGTTGTTTGTGTTTCCATACTAACCATTTTAATTTTTCTTACTACATATAATTATATAAAAGGAAACACCCTCACATCTGAAGATAAACGGTTAATTAGCTATATAGATAAAATTCACTCTCAAAATTCTTACTTATCTGAAGCGGTAGCTAAGGATAGCTATAAGGTGGAAAAGGCAATAGAGCTTATTCCTTTAGTCTTAAGCGAACTCCGTGCTATAGAATCAGATTTATTTCGTGAGAATGTCAGTGGAGAAGCTGCAACCTTTATCACTTCTTTAAATCAAGGCCTTGATAAGAACATCGTATTTCTAGAACAATTAAAGCTCTGTCTTGAAAACCTAGAGGCTAAGGATTTATATAAATCTCTATCCCAGCTTACAACACTTAAAACTCAATGCTTAGAAGGCTATAATAGTGCCACTTACAAGGAATATTCCGGTGCTCTTGAGGATAGAGAGATGGAATTTTTTCATTTATCTTTGGCCTATTTAAATGAGGTAGTTCAGCTAAATCGAGATAGCGATATAGCAAGCTCACAAAAGAATGATTTTATTACCTCTATGGATAATATCGTTGCAAGCTTCAATAAAATTAATAGTAATTATTCAATCCCCTTAAATAGAGTTAGGGAAGATAAGGGAAGTTACTCAGGAATTATAAAAAGTATTGATAAGGATACAGAGGTCTTTGTAGATATAACTCGCAGCTTTAATAGCCTTTCAATACCTAACGATGGGTTCAATAGTTTCAATAGCTTTAAAGCTTGTCTTGATTATTATTCCTCCTACATTCAGGGGCTTAGAAATGCTGTAATGCATGAAAGCCAAAAGAGTAATAACCTTACTCAGGATTATTTGGACAATCTTTATAGTCTATTAAATGAGAGATATGAAGAAATTCAAATGGCCTTAAAAACCTTTAATTATACTTATGAAGGCTATAAAAGCAAATAAACTAATATATATTCTTAATAATCCTGTTTCTTACAGGATTATTTATATTGCTATAACATTCATGGGAATATATAGGGATTATGAATTAAACTCGTAATTAAGGAGAAAATATCTTAATAGCAGCGTAATATAAAGGAGGCTTTTTATGCAAAAATATAATTATGCTCTAAAAATACTGACGATGGTATGGATTTTCACCTCACTTGTAAGCCTTAGTCCAAAAGCTACAGTGCTCTCACCAATAATTCAGAAAAAACCAGAGATTGTATATTATAAAAGTGACATTACAGATGAAAATAAAAATATTACTCCCAGTAGGGGGGGCTTTATTGATTCAATCAACCTTTATCAGGAAAGTAGTGAAACAGTTCAAGTATTTGCCAGCAGCTCTTCAGCCAGAAAGGTTTATATTACCTCTTCCGATATAGATCTCATGTCAAAGGTAGTTTATAAAGAAAGTCGAGGAGAGCCCTATGAAGGAAAGGTAGCTGTAGCAGCAGTAATACTTAACAGGTCAGTTCATCCTAGATTCCCTTCAACTATTGAAGGTGTTATAAAACAAAAAAACGCCTTTTCCTGTGTGGTTAATGGTAAAATTGATGCAAAACCTGATGATAGTTGTTATAAGGCTGTACTGGAGGCAATCGAAGGTGCTGATCCTACCGATGAAGCCTTGTATTTCTATAACCCCAAAATAGCCACATCCTCCTGGATGAAAAAAACCGCTAAGGAGAACAAAATAGAGATAGGAAATCATCTCTTCTTTAAGCAATAACTATAATAAAGAAAAGCCAGAGTAGGATTCTCCTTACTCTGGCTACAAACTTTTTTGTAATTTATATTTATAGGGCATTTCTTTTTTTACTATCTATGTAGGAAGCAGCACCTAAAGCAGCAATTAAACCTTCTCCTGCAGCTTTAATATATTGATAAGGTCTTCCAACACAATCTCCTGCAGCAAAACATCCAGGAATACTTGTATTCATATTTCTATCCACGAAGATATGATTATCTTCAATCCTAAGCCCCGGTACAAGCTGACCTGGAGCTATGCTATCCCTAAGAAGAAATATGCCATCAGTTTCTATAGTGTTATTTTTCATTATTAGCTTAGTAACCCTATCTTCTCCCTGAATTTCTAGAGGTATATCCCTAACCACAGTTATAGATGGATTAAGGTTAAGTTCTTCCTTGTACATAGGAATATAATATATCTTTGAAGCAAGCTCACTAACATAGTTTGCTTCCTCCTCAGCCTCCTTATTGTAGCCTACTATTGTAACAACCTTTCCCTTGTATAGCGGTGCATCACAGGTAGCGCAGTAGCCTACACCTTTCCCTATATATTCTTCCTCTCCTTTAAAGGGCTTTGTATATTCTATACCTGTAGCTAATATTACAGTTTTAGCTTCATAAATCTTATCCTTTACCATAAGTGCAAAGTATTCACCCATGGCATAGACATTATTTATTCTTTCATTAACTATATTAATGTCCATTGCCTTAATATGCTCTTCAAAGCTAGCTTTTAGTTCCTCACCTGTTACGTTGTTAAAGCCCAAATAATTATTTATTCTAGAAGCCTTAACCACCTTCATGCTTAAATCGGGATTTCCAAAAACTATTACACTTTTGTTTCTAATCTTTCCATTAATAGCTGCGGATAAGCCACCGGGACCACTCCCTATAATCCCTATATCAAATCTTTCCACATGTATCTCCCCTTATAATTACAGATTATATGTGAAGTCTAATAAGCTTTTCAATCTCATGCTTTGGTCTGAAACCAACTATAGTATCTACTACTGCTCCATCTTTGAATATCATAAGTGTAGGTATGCTGGTTATTCTGTATTTGCTGCTTACTGCTGGATTATCATCCACCTCAACCTTAGCAAATTTAACCTCTTGAATTTCATTTGCTAGCTCTTCTATAATAGGAGAAATCATCTTACATGGTCCACACCAAGTAGCCCAAAAATCAACTAATGCAACTCCCTTAAATCCCTCAATTTCTACTGAAAAATCATTATCTCCAACGTGAATTAACATTTTTAAAACCTCCATCTATATACCCCTATAGGGTAATTTATATTATGATTTTATAATACATTTTAAATACTGTCAATGAACTTCTCATACTATATTAAAGTTATTTCTTGCACCCTTTAGCTTATGCTCTTCAGCTTCCTCAAAAGTACCCTTTACAATCTGCTTCCCATCTCTCACATGGAATTTTCCCTTAGCCATAACGCTTACCACTTCAAGATTATCTTTAGTAAGAAAAAGAATATCCCCATCTCTTCCTTTCTCAAGCTTTCCCTTCTGAGAGAGCTTAAAAATCCTAGCAGGGTTTTCTGTTACAGTTTTTAGGGCTGTTTCTAGTGGAATATTAAATTCTAACACAGAGGATCTAACCTCCTCTAAAAGACTTACTACGGAGCATATTCCAAGACCAAGAAATTCATTTTTTTCATTAAACTTAGGCATGCTCCCATTTCCGTCAGAAGAAAAGGTTATGTGTTCATCCTTAACCCCAGCCATTAAAAGCCTTTTAAGCCCTTCAGAGGCCCTTACCTCACCGGGATCTAGATGATTAGGATCAAAGCTTGTAGTAAGGTCTATAAGCCCTCCTTCTCTAGCATAGCTTATAGCTTCTATAAAAAGCTCTCCCTTTCTGTTACAGTGAGTGGGCAGTACTTGAGAAGAAGGAATTTCTGTTTCCTGAAGCATTTTGAATAAAAAGCCCATCTTTCTATCTCCTGACCCCATATGAACATTTACCACGCCAGATTTACCAGAAAGCATTCCTCCAACCCTTGAAAGGGCAATGGTATTAACAAACTGATCGTAGGTAGGTTGGGCAGAGCGATTATCTGATATAGCTATCTCACCTACACCAATAACCTTATCTATCATCATAATATCAGACTTAGGACTGCCAGTAAGAGTCTTTATGGGAATTTCATACCCACCGGTATATATGAAGGTGCTTATTCCCTCAGCTTCTAGTCCGCAGGCTTTAGCATAAAGGCTATTGATATTTCTGCACACATCATCTGTTCCTAGGCATCCTATAACAGTAGTAATACCAGCGGAGGTTATTTGAGAAATTTTTATTTCTGGTGTCCTAGTGCTAAAACCCCCTTCTCCACCTCCTCCTAAGATATGAACATGGTTATCAATAAACCCTGGAACTACAATTAGTCCATGAGCATCAATTACCTCAATGTCTACAAAATCCTCAGGTATTTTTACATTTTCATATATTCCTTCAATTTTATCGGCGGCAACTACAATATCCCGTATTCCCATATATTCCGGAGAATAGACTTCTGGGTTTTTTATTACTTTAATCACTTTATCACCTAACCTTCCTAGGAACTATAGCTAAATTTATTCTTGTAATTTATCATTTGGAATTTTTCTTGATATTATTCTGTTATATAAAATCTCTGCAAGCTTATAGCTTATAAGTCCCAATATAATACCAGCTATTACATCTGTAGGATAATGAACATAGAGATATAGCCTGGAAAAGGCAATGAGCCCCGCTAATATCCAAAAGTACTTACCATAGCCTTTTATATTAGCTGATAATGCTGCAGCTGCGGCAACGGAAGCTCCAGTATGGCCAGAGGGAAAGGAATAGCTAATAGGCTTAGTAATAAGAATCTTAAGACTTGTATCGTTAATAAAAGGTCTTGCTCTTTGTATGATGTTTTTAAGAATCACTTCACCTAATAAAGTATTAATAATAATAGCAAGAAGAGCAACTAATCCTGCCTTTCTATATTTTTTTGTACAAATTAAAATAAGTGCAAGTACTATCCACCCTATACCCCCATTACCTAAAGCGGTTACAATAGGCATGAGCCAATCAAAAAAGTCATTTTGAAGATAGCTTTGTATTGCACTAAGAATGCTCCTATCTAAGCTGTTTATAGATACAAAAATCTCATGCATTTACTTCGCCTCCTAACTTAACACTATTATATTATATCATAAAAATTTTATACTAAAGGGGGTGTTAAGGCTCAAAAAACTCCAGCATTACCTGCTGGAGTTTTGAAATACTATTTGGCTTTTACATCCTTGTCTTCTAGATCAACTATCTTAAATTCCTTAAGCATATAATAAAATCTTGCTCCATGGCCTTCTCTAGCCTCTACAAAAAGATGTTCCTTTATGATAAAGCTTCCCCCCTTTGTATTATCAAGAATATGATATTTTACCACAGCATCCTTTGAATCTTTACCTTTAGAAGCTGTAAGAAGAATTCCTTTTAGAGGGTCACTTTCAACGGTTTTATTAAAGTCAGGAAACTCTTTTAATATTTCCTTCTCAACTAACAAAGCCGCCTCCTCTGGGCTCTTACCAGCCTCCTGATAAATTTCCATATAGACCTCTGGGAGTTGATCCGCAGGATCATTGTATATTGATTCAATGATATCCTTATCCCCCTGAGTCTTTAGTGTATAACGCTCTGAATCATAATACATTACATATCCCATTGAACTTTCAACTAAATCAAAGGACTTTTCGTCCTCCATACCTTCTATTTCCTGTACAACCTGCTTATTTGGAGCAAAGAATTCCTTAAATTTAGCTAAGGTTTCCTTTCCCGGCATAGTCAGGCTAAAGAATATAATGAGAGCCGCTGTTGCAGAAAGAGCACCTGCCATTGTTCCAGTAAATCTTCTTTTCCTCTTTCGCTCCTTCATAGTGCTATAACTACTCCCTCCTTTTTCTATTTCTCTAGAAATATTCTGCCAAACCTTATCTTTATAACCTTCCATTACTTCACTGCCCTCTAACATTGCTTTTCTGATATCCTCATCAAGATTGATACTCATCAAAGCTCCCCCCTTCTCCATTTTCAACTAAAAACTCCCTAAGCTTTTGTCTCCCTTTAAATAATCTTGATTTTAATGTGTTTAAATTAATGTCTAATATTTCGGCAATCTCCTTTTCCTTAAATCCTCTAAGATATTTAAGTACCATAGGAATCCTTATCTTATGATTAAGCATCCTTATACCCTTATAAAGGAGCTCGTACCTTTCTTTATCGAAATCCTCATAATATTTTTCTTCTTCCCGATATACTGGAAAGTCCTCAAGATAAAGGGTCTTTGAATTCTTCTTCATTATCCTATAACACTCATTAACTAAAATCCTGTAAAGGTAGGGTTTAAAAGGTCTGCTGTCATCAAAACCATCAATAGATTGATATACCTTCACAAAGGTTTCTTGAACTACATCTGCTGCCATTGACCTACTCTTAGTAATTATATAAGCAGTTCTTAAGGCATAGGATGCATACATATTATAAAGCTTTTCAAAGGAAGTACTATCCTTTTTCTTGATACCTTTAATGAGTTCTCTTTCCACTGCCTTTCCCTCCCTTTTTATTTCCTATTCTATATTAATTTCTAAATAAATGCATTTATCTATATATTAATTACATAAAAAACCTTAAAAAGGTTTTCTTTATGCCCGTTTTTTCAAAATCTCTTTTCTCTGGTGGCTGTCACCAGAGTATTAAAATCTCTTTTCTCCGGTGCCTGTCACCATATAGGTGACAGGCACCGTATTATTATAAGTAATTTACTATTTATTAGTAAGCATTTATAATTTGATTATTTACTTTTTTTCAATAAGTGATAGAATAAAAGAGAGGTGATGCAAATGAGTGAATTTCATCTGTGCCCAAGGTTCGAGAAAGCCTTTCAACTTTTAGGCAAGAAGTGGAATGGCTTAATCATCAGATCCTTAATGGAAGGTCCAAAAAGATTTTCTGACATCAGAGCATTAATCCCTGAACTAAGTGATAGAATGCTCACAGAACGCTTCAAGGAATTGGAAGCAGAAGAGATAATTATTAGAAATGTTTATCCGGAAGTTCCTGTACGCATAGAGTACGCTCTTACTGAAAAGGGATTGGATTTTAAATATTCTATGGACGAGATACAAAAATGGGCAGAAAAATGGATAAGATAACAAAAAGAGCTGTTGCCATAGTAGAACTAAGTTAGTTCCAAAGGCAGCTGCTCTTTTTTATCTTTAACTATTTACTATAATTTAACTATTTATCACAATTTAACTATTTATAATAATTTAACCACTTATCATCCGCTAACTTTTAATCACCCTTTAACTTTTTATCACTTATTGGGCCCCTACCATCCTTTACGCCTTTACCGCCCTTCAATTTAGGAATTTTTATTTGCCTTTTTATTAGAAGTACATATACAGAGCCAATAATAAGCAAACTTCCCAATAAGGTGTTGAAGGTAATTACTTCTTTAAATATTATGGCACTTAACACAATGCTAGTAATTGGCTCAAGAGTGCTTAAAATAGCCGCGTTAGAGGAGCCTATAATAAGTATTGCCTTAGCAAAAATACTTAATGGTATTATAGTGCATACTATTGCTAGAGCAAAAATTGAAATGAAACCATAAAGCTTAAAATCAAGGGCTAGACTCTTTGTTGCAATACCAAAAATAAATGTACCTATAACTGCAAAAATTAATATATAGAAAATTAGTACCAAGGTATCAATCTTTCTTATCTCACTGTAATCAATACCTATTATATAAAAGGAATATACAAGTCCCGATAAAAGTGCATAGATAACTCCTACTATATTTATATTAATATTTCCTAGTCCAACTAAGGCCCCTACTCCTAATAAGCATAAAGCTAGAGATATAAGCTTATTAGGAGTTAGACCTTCCTTGAAAAACATTATTGAAAAGAGTGTTACAATAGCAGGGTATACAAAATGTATGGCAGTGGCTAGCCCTACAGATATATATTGGTAAGAAATGAAAAGTGTAAGACTCGTTCCCGCATAGCCGATAAGTCCTAAAAATGCAAAACGGGGTATAAGTTTCTTATCTACAGTTAGCTTTTTATTTTTTATCATAAAATAGAAGGTTAAAATTATTACTGAAAAAAGAAATCTTAAAAAAACTACTGTTATTGAACTTGCTCCAGCATTATAGGCAAACTTCACAAATATTGGTATAAGTCCAAAGGCAATAGCAGAAAAAACTGCATAAATTATTCCTTGAAGCTTGTTTTTTTTATCCATTTTTTTCTCCTTATTATTAATTAACACTCATTATATTTTTAAGATTATATACTTAAATTTTTCTCTTAAGAAAACAGCTTATTAATATTATTTAAACATTTTAATTAAAAAATACATTTAACACCATATAGGTTATAATTTATTTATATCAAAGCAAATCAACAGGAGGTTTCTTATGGAAATTAATGATTCAATTATAAGAGGCTATATAGGAACTTACACCCAAGGGGAAAGTGAAGGAATATATACATTTCAGCTAGATTTATCAAAAGGAACAATTGAAGAAATCCAAGTAGCAGCTAAACTACAAAATCCTACCTATCTGACGATAGATAAGGAAAATAAATATCTTTACTCAGTGGTAAAATCCCCTTCGGAACAGGATTTAGAAAGTAATGGCGTTGCAGCCTTTAATCTTAACGAAGATGATGGAAGCTTAAAGCTAATTAATTATGAAACCTTAGAAGGAAAGTCACCCTGCTATCTTAGCTTAGATAAAGAAAAAAGATATCTTTTATCTGCAAACTACCATGAAGGAACCTTAGCTGTGTTTCCTATCTTAGATGCAGGAAGCATCGCAATACCTACTGAAATAATAAGACATACAGGCTTTGGTCCAAATAAAGAAAGACAGGAAGCACCTCATATACATTATGCTGCCCTCTCTCCCGATGAGAGAGTAGTCTTTACAGTAGATTTAGGAACAGATAGAATTGAAGCCTATGACTTAAATTTTAAAAGTGGAAAGCTACAGCATATTCCAAACCTTTCCTTGAGCTTTGCACCAGGCAGCGGCCCAAGGCATCTTGCCTTTCACCCTAAAGGAAGATATATTTATGCCATTACTGAGCTCAGCTCACAGCTTGTGGTTATAGAATATGACAGGGATGAATATTCCATAGAAGCCTTAGAGTATATTTCAAATCTTCCAGAGGACTTTAAAGGAGAAAATACTGGTGCAGCAATACGAATTACAAAAGACGGGAGATTCCTCTATGCTTCTAATCGAGGACATAATAGCATTGCCGCCTATAGAATATTAGAGGAAGGCAGAAATCTTAGCTTAATAGGCTATTATTCTACCTTAGGAGATGGTCCAAGAGACTTCAATATTGACCCTACAGGAAAATTTCTTATAGCTTCAAATCAGAACACTAGCAGCATAGTTCTTTTTTCCATCAATCAAGAGGATGGAAGCCTTAAGACAATAAGCGATCCTATAAAGGTACCTAACCCTGTATCTGTAGAATTTACTCATTTAACCTCAAAGGAAGAATAAATTTTTAAAAAGCAGTTTCATTAATACAGTGATAATAGCAGTCCTTACTCTTTTACTCTTTTCTTTGCAAGAGATGTAAAATAGTAAGGACTTTTACTTTTAAATTATTTTATTACCTTACCTGATAACTCTCTGCTGCCATTTATTCCTCTTATAAATATAATATCCATAAATGCAAACAAGCAAGTTACTAAAGCTCATAGAGAACCAAATTCCTACTGCTCCAGCTGCTGTAAAATACTTAAATAAAAGAATCATAGGTATTCTTACAAACCACAGTCTTCCTATTTCCATATACATAGAATACTTGGTATGACCTGCACCCTGGAATATCCCCTGAAATACACCAAACATTCCCATAAGGGGTGAGCTGACGGCTATATATTTCAGATAAGTTATTCCTTCAGATATTACCCCCATATCATCCTTTGACTGCATAAATACCTCTATTATTTCCTTATCCCAAATAAGCATTATCCCTAAGGCAACTATAGAGATATACAGTACTGTAATCATTGACTTTTTGAAGGCCTCCTTAGCTCTATCTAACTGCTCTGAGCCAAGATTCTGTCCTACTATGGAAGTCAAGGCTGCCCCTATTCCAGAGGCTGGCTGCATCAAAACTCCTGTTATCCTGTTAACCATACCAAAGGCTGCTAGGGTGGTAGTTCCATAAGAGGCAATGAAGCTATTTAAAACAATAAAGCCTAAGGCGGCGCCTGACTGCCCTAAGGATGATGGTATAGCTATAGATATTATTTTTTTAATCATCTTTTTATTGAAGCGGAAATTTCTAAAACTGATTTTTACAAATCCCGGTTTTCTATGTAGCATATAAAAACCTGCCGCTGCTAAAAGAGCCTTAGATATAAGCGTTGCCCAGGCAGCCCCGCCAATTCCCATATTAAAATTGAAAATAAATATAGGATCTAAAACAACATTAAGAACAGCACTTATAGCGCTTAAAATCGTTGGCTGAAGAGTATTTCCTTGAGCACTCATTATTGAATTATAATTAAAATATAAAAACATAAAAGGCATGTCCAAGAATGTTATCCTGAGATATGTATTACTATAAACAGCTAGATCTCCTTCGCCGCCCATTAATCTTATGACCATAGGACTTATTATATAGCCAATTAAAGCAAAGGCTACTGCTCCTAAAAAGGAAAGTACAATAATCTGACTGGCATAGCTTCCAGCCTCTTTGTATTTATTGGCACCTATTAGCTGAGAGATAATAGAAGTCCCTGCTACCGATAAGCCAATACCTATAGAAACAAAAAGAAAATTTACCGGCCACACAAAGGAGGTTGCTGCAAAATGTACAGAGCTGATTTTACTAACCCAAACACCATCAGCTAAATTATAAAGAGTTTGAATTAAATTACTAATCATAATAGGAAGAGATAGAGTAAGTATAACCCTATACATATTCCCTTTTAATATAAGTTCTTTTCTATCATTTGAATCCATAATCCATTCCTTTCCGTCATTGTTATTCCCCTAGTAAAATTATACAGTATACTCTGGATTAACTAAAGACATTTAAAAAATAAAGCTCATCCTATGAAGAGCAAATTATTTATTACCATTTTATTAATATTTATTATTATTTGATAATTATTATTGACTTCTTTATTTACAATAACTATAATTAAATTAATTCGTATACGAAACATTTTTATACGAAATATATAATTAGTATTTATATAGCCAGAGCTATCTTCTAGCAAGTTAGGAGGAAAATATATGGAAAATGAAAAAGCATTGGAAATCTCCAATCTATTAAAAGAAATAAATTATCAATTAAACAATAGACTTCGCTGTACCTTCAAGCATTCTGACTATACTGTTCCACAAATAAGTGCCTTGCAAATTTTATACTCAAAGGGACCAGTAAAGCTTACGGAACTCAGTAAAGAAATGAAGCTTGCAAATAGCACTGTATCAGGAATCATCGATAGACTGGAAAAGCAAGGACTTGTTGAAAGAATTAGAAGTAATGATGATAAGAGAATTGTATATTTGACCCTATCCTCAAAGAATGATTCGCTAAAAAATCATATTCATTGGGCAGTGAATAATTATTTATCAGGACTTGTGGATAAAGGAAGTCCTGAAGAAATTGAAATTATAATTAGTGGTCTTACCACATTAATAGATCTTTTAAATCGATAAAAATTAAAGACAATGAGATTTTTTTATAAATGTAATAAGGAGTTGAAATATTATGGATAATATTATAGAAATTCATAGCCTAAAGAAAAGCTATGGTGATTATACAGCAGTGGAGGATGTTAGCTTTAATGTTGCAAGGGGTGAAATCTTCGGTTTCTTAGGACCTAACGGTGCCGGAAAAAGCACAACTATAAATATACTCTCTACAATGATACATCCAAGCTCCGGCAAAGCTTTAATAAACGGCTTTGATGTAAGCACAGAGATGGATAAGGTTAGAGGCAGCATCGGAATTATCTTCCAAGAAAACACTCTAGATGAAAAGCTCACAGCCTATGAAAATTTAATGCTTCACTGTAAGTTATATAAAGTTCCTAAACCTCATAGAGAGGATAGAATTTCAGAGGTTTTATCTATGGTTGAGCTTTCTGATAAAAAGGATCAATTAGTAAAAACTTTTTCCGGAGGTATGAAAAGAAGACTTGAAATCGCCCGGGGATTGCTTCACTATCCTAAGGTTATATTTCTTGATGAGCCTACAGTAGGTCTTGATCCTCAAACTAGGGAGCACATATGGCAGTATATTCTAAAGCTTAAAGAAAAGGCTGGAATAACGGTTTTTTTAACAACTCATTATATGGATGAAGCAGAGTATTGCGATAGAATTGCCGTGATAGATAATGGAAAAATAATTGCCCTGGATACACCGGAAGCCCTTAAAAACGGTCTTGGAGGAGATGTTATGGAAGTGTCTACCCCAGATAACAAAAAGGCATTGGAAATTATTAAAACAAGATATAACAATTCTCCTAAGCTTAAAGATCAGGTTATATCCTTCAATGTAACCAAGGGAAATGAGTTCCTTGTAAATTTTGTTAAGAATTTTGAACTTCCTATAAATAGTGTTAATTTAAGGCGTCCAACTTTAAATGATGTTTTTCTAAATTTGACTGGAAGAGAAATCCGAGATGAAGGAAGCCCCAAAAAAGTAAAAGGAAATAACAAAAAAAATGATAAAGAGTCTAAAAGGTAGGTGTATATAAATGGAAGCAATTACAGCAATATGGCACAGAGATGTTATAAAATCCTTAAGAGATAAGGCACAGCTCATTGGAGCCCTATCCCTTCCAATACTTTTATTGATTATTTTTGGCGGTGGAATGGGAGGTGCAATTAAATCACTCATAGAAGGAGCTGGTATTTCAGGACCTATAGTGGATTTTGATTTTATAAAGTTTATGTTTCCGGGAATTGTTGCTATGACAATTTTTAATACAGCAGTTATTTCTGCACTATCAGTTGTGCAGGACAGAGAATTTGGTTATCTTAGAGAGATGCTCGTATCACCCATATCACGTTATTCGATAGTTATAGGTAAAGTTTTAGGAGGAAGCACAACAGCTGTAATTCAAGGGTTAATAATACTTATAGCAGCACCTTTTGTTGGAATTGCTATAAAGCCTGTTATGATTTTAAAATTATTACCCGGTATGCTTGTGTTGGCCTTTACCGTATCAGCCTTAAGCCTCTTGGTTGCTAGTTTTGTAAAAACATCACAAGGGTTCCATACCGCATTATCAATGCTTATACTTCCTATGCTCTTTTTATCTGGTTCACTATTCCCTCTAAGCGGTTCCCCTGCCTGGATGAGCTTTTTAGTTAAGCTTAACCCTGTAACCTATGGAGTAGATATGTTTAAAAAAATACTCCTTCAAGGGGATAGTCTCTCAGGTATACTTCAAGAAGTCATGGGTCTGAACCTTCAGGTCCTAGGTTATTCACTTACTGTTACTGCAGATTTTCTCCTTCTTCTTGCTATTGGTATTATCTTAACTTACCTTGCAGCAGCAAGATTCAAAAACGCTGAAGCATAAAATAAAAGCAACCCCCTCTGAGAGCAATATATTTCACTAGCTCCAGAGGGGGTTATTTTATTCTATATACGCCGGCAGCTGTCTTAAATAACCTAAAAGAGTATCAACTCTCTCCCGATTATTCTTAAGACCAATAACTGTATTATTTACTCTTCCCTTAAAGACTTCTCCATTATTAGTCTTAATTTTTATAGTCTTCCCTAAAATAGTCTCTTTAATGGTTACAAGGCTTATCTCCTGTGACTCTACTTTTTTAATGTTTTTTTCCTTAAAGAACATACTCACTTGCATTATTAGTAATCTTTTATTAGTAAGACCTAAAAAATAATATTTACTTAAATAAGTAATAAACCAGTTTTGCTTAATTGCATAAGTTGTAGTAATTAGAGTTTCTCCATCACCTAGATGAGGTAAGAAGCTTTCCTTCATCAATTCCTCAGTTAACTTCATTGCCATGTAATCGCCTCCCAGATATGAATTTATATAAGTTCTATAATAAGATATAATTAATTATATAGTAAATTTTATCATATAATAGTAATTATTTATAATTAATAAAATGTAAAACTTATACAATCCCTATGCTTCACCTAAGTACGAAGAATAAATGGTTTAATTAATCCCCTCTATTTGATAAGTAAAAAACAATAATAATATAATATATGGAAAAATAGTATATAATAGGAATATATCAACAAAAAAGGATGTGATTAAATGAAAAGAAATCTCCTCCTGGGGGTAATTGTAGGTTTATTAACCTGTTTAACCCTTTTATCTGGCTGCTCATCAAAGAAAAGTAGCTTAGAAGCAGAAAAGATTGCCAAGAATCTTTTAAAGGTATTGTATACGGC
>JAEXZL010000065.1 GCA_023451395.1 Bacillota bacterium
GTCTTATAGCTCCTGCCTGACCTGTAAAACCACCACCGTTAACATTAACTAATACATCAAATTTCTCCTTTGTAGCAGTTAATACTAAAGGCTGGTTAACGATAACTCTTAAAGTTTCTAATCCGAAATAACTTTCCATATCTCTATTATTTATAGTAACTTTACCTTCACCCGGTACAAGTCTTACTCTAGCAATAGATTTTTTTCTTCTTCCTGTTCCAAAATACTGAACTTTAGCCATTTATATTCCTCCTCCCAGCTACTTTTTAATACTTTAATTCAAGTACTTCTGGTTTTTGAGCTGCATGATCATGCTCTGCTCCTTTATAAACCTTAAGCTTCTTAAGCATCTTTCTTCCAAGTACACCACTTGGAAGCATTCTTCTAACTGCTTCCTGGAATGCAAACTCAGGTTTCTTAGCCATAACTTCTCTGTAAGGAGTTTCTTTTAATCCACCTGGATAAAGACTGTGATGTCTTAGCATCTTTTGATCTAATTTCTTACCAGTTAATACAACCTTCTCTGCGTTAATTATGATAACAAAATCTCCACAGTCAACATTTGGTGTATATGTTGGTTTATTTTTACCTTTTAATATTGAAGCAACTTGGCTAGCAACTCTACCTAAAGGCTTACCTGCTGCATCAATTACATACCATTTTCTTTCAACCTCTTGTGGTTTAGCAATGTATGATTTCATCCTTTTCCCTCCCTGAACATTACGTGTAATAAACTATTTCATCTTTATATGTCAAGACTCGGGGCTAGTGAGTCTTTTTCAGATCCTAGTCTTACAAACATAATTATTATAATACACGGATACGGGTGTGTCAATAAATATATTTTTTAATAATAAACTTTTTCAAGAGTCAGTCCTTCTGGGGGTACACATATCCCTGCATCCATTCTATTCTTTAATTCTATGATGTCTTTAATTGACTCTGGTTTGGTTTTTCCCCTCCCTACGTCAATTAATGTTCCTACTATAATTCTAACCATATTATATAAAAAACCATCAGCTGTAGCATAAATTTTAATAAATTTTTCCTGGCATGTTATGGAAAGGTCACTAATGGTCCTTACAGAGGTTTTAACACTACTTCCTGTGCTTTTAAAGGCAGTAAAGTCATGAGTGCCTATAAAGCTCTCAGCTGCTCTCTCCATGGAGTTAATATCCAATCTACCCTTAACTAGATAGCTGTATTTTCTCATAAGAGGAGATCTTACAGAGGAATTTAGTATGGTATAGCAATAGGTCTTACCCTTTGCAGAATACCTAGAGTGAAAGCTCATAGGTACTTCACATGAATGAAGCACTACTATATCCTCTGGAAGCTTAGCGTTTATTGCCTCTCTATACCTCTCTGGAGGTATATTGGAAGCTGTATTAAAGTTGGCTACAAAACCTTTAGCATGAACCCCTGAATCCGTTCTGCTGCAGCCAATGACAGCTATCTCCTCTCCAGTAAGTACTTTGATGGCATTTTCCAGCCTTTCCTGAACTGTCATGGCATTTTTCTGTCTTTGCCAACCACAGTAATCTGTGCCGTCAAATTCTAAAATAAGCTTTATATTTTTCATAACATTCCTCTATTAAATAAATCTTAAAGCTATAGAAATACCCATAAGAATAGCAAAGACTCCAAAGGCAATTACATCCCTGCCGGTAAATATAAGCTTTTTCATTCTAGTTCTTCCCTCTCCCCCTCTGTAACAGCGAGCCTCCATAGCCATAGCAAGTTCATCAGCTCTTCTAAAGGAGCTAATAAAAAGAGGTACTAAAAGAGGTATAAGACTCTTTGCCTTTTTAATAAGTCCACCACTTTCAAAGTCTGCACCTCTGGCTTTTTGAGCCTTCATTATCTTATCTGTCTCATCCATTAAGGTGGGAATGAATCTTAATGCTATGGTCATCATCATAGCTAGCTCATGAGCAGGAACCCCAATTTTTTTAAAGGGGTTTAATAGTCTCTCAATAGCATCTGTAAGCTCTATAGGTGATGTAGTAAGAGTCAGTACGGAAGTACCCATTATTAGCAGTATGAGCCTTAAAGCCATAAATACTGCAGTATTTACCCCTTCCTCATATATTGTTATAAAGTTCCACTTAAAAAGTAGTGTATCAGCACTTCCAGGAACCATAAACAAATTAAGTACAGCAGTTATTAAAATAAGTACAAAAACTCCTCTAACTCCCTTATATAGATATTTTAAGGGCAGCTTAGAAACTGATATAACTATCCCTAAGAATAAAACAACAAAAATGTATCCATAGAAATTATTCACAATAAAAAGATTTATTATAAACAGCAATGAAATTATTATTTTAGTTCTGGGGTCAAGCTTATGTATAAAGGATTCCCCTGGAACATATTGCCCAATTGTAATATCCTTAATCATATGGAAACTCCTTTCTTAAAAATTCTTAGGAGCTCTTTCTTTGCCTCATCAATGGTAATTATATCTTCAGATATATCAAAGCCCTTTTCTCTCAAAGCCTTTATTAGATAGGTTACCTGAGGGACTGCAAGACCAACCTCTTCTAACTCTGCAACTTTCTTAAATATTTCAGAAGGCTTATCATCCATGAGGATTTCTCCCTTGTTCATCACCACTACACGCTCTGCAAGCTTAGCAACGTCCTCCATGCTGTGAGAAACCAGTATAATGGTCATATTGTATATCCTGTGAAGTTCCTTTATCTGTCCTAATATTTCATCTCTACCCTTTGGATCTAGACCTGCAGTTGGTTCATCTAAAATAAGAACCTTAGGTTCCATAGCTACCACTCCAGCTATTGCAACTCTTCTCTTTTGGCCTCCGCTTAGTTCAAAGGGTGACTTATCCTTATAATAGGAATAATCCAATCCTACTATGTCCATCGCCTTCTTAACCCTTTCTGAAATCTCCCCTTCAGATAGGCCAAGATTCTTTGGTCCAAAGGCTATGTCCTTTTCTATAGTTTCCTCAAAGAGCTGGTACTCTGGATACTGAAATACCAGTCCTACTTTTTTCCTTACTTCAGTTAAATTAATCTTTGTAGCTGTAATATCTAGATCATCCACAATAATCTTTCCGCTAGTAGGCTTTAGAAGTCCATTAAGGTGCTGTATAAGAGTGGACTTACCAGAACCTGTATGTCCAATTAGTGCAGTAAATTCCCCATGATGAAATTCGAGATTAATATTCTTTAAAGCAGCCTTTTCAAAGGGAGTCTTAGGCATATATATATGATTTAGATTCTCTATTTTAATTGACATAATGCACTCACCATCTCATCTACATTTAGTATTTCTTCAGAAATTTTTACTCCGCTTTTTGAAAGCTCATAGGCAAGCTCTGTAACCTGAGGAACATCAAGTCCAATTTTTTTCATGGTTTCTACCTTTGAAAGCACCTCTCTTGGCTTACCTTCTATAATAATTTTCCCCTGGTCCATTACAATAATCCTGTCTGCCTGAGCTGCCTCATCCATGTAATGGGTAATAAGAACTACTGTTATATTGTAATTCTTGTTAACATCCTTTATTGTATTTATTACTTCCTTCCTTCCTGAAGGATCGAGCATTGCGGTAGGTTCGTCTAATACTATACATTTAGGCATCATAGCTAGTATTCCTGCTATGGCTATTCTCTGCTTTTGCCCTCCAGATAAGAGATGAGGTGCATGTCTTCTGTATTCATACATACCAACCCTTTTAAGGGCATTGTCAACTCTTTCCCTTATTTCTTCCGGGGGTACTCCTAAATTTTCAGGTCCAAAGGCAACGTCCTCTTCCACAATAGTAGCAACCATTTGATTGTCGGGATTTTGGAAGACCATACCAGCACTTTTTCGAATATCCCACAAATTATCTGCATTCTTACTCTCTAGTCCGTTTACATAAACGCTCCCCTCAGTAGGAAGCAACAAGGCGTTTATATGTTTAGCAACTGTAGATTTTCCTGACCCATTGTGTCCTAAAACCACAACAAATTCACCTTGCTTTATAGTGAAGGAAACATTGTTTAAGGCGTATTTTTCTTCCTCATTTCGTTCCTCAGAGGCAGGATATTTATAACTAACATCTTTAAACTCTATCATAGGTTCACTCATTTTTTTCCTCCTATATAAGCATATATGACTTAGACAAGAGATAAAAATATCTCTTCTCTAAGTGATATAAGAAAACGGGGACTAAGCTTAATACTTAATCCCCTGTTAAGCTATACTAACTCAAGTATAACTACCTCTGCTCCGTCTCCTCTTCTTGGACCCATCTTGTAGATTCTAGTGTATCCACCATTTCTTTCAGCATACTTAGGAGCTATATTATCAAAAAGATTCTTAACTACTTCTTCTTCAGTTACAAATGATAATACCTGTCTTCTTGCATGAAGATCTCCTCTTTTTGCAAGAGTTATCATTTTTTCTGCTAAATTCTTTGTTTCTTTAGCTCTGGTTTCAGTAGTCTGTATCTTACCGTGCTTTAAAAAGCTAGTAACTAAGCTTCTTAACATTGCTCTTCTTTGGTCTGTTGGGCGACCTAACTTACGATATCCAGCCATAGCTCTACCTCCTTACTCGTCGTTTAATCTTAGGCCAAGGCCTAATTCTTTGAGTTTTCTTTCTACCTCTTCTAGTGATTTCTTACCAAGATTTCTAACCTTCATCATATCATCCATGGATCTTTGTGCAAGTTCCTGAACAGTATTTATACCTGCTCTCTTTAAGCAGTTATAGCTTCTAACTGAAAGGTCTAATTCTTCTATGGTCATCTCTAGAACTTTTTCCTTCTTATCTTCTTCTTTTTCCTTCATTATTGTTCCCACATCAGCATCATCAGTAAGGGTCATGAACAACTTGAAGTGTTCAATAAGAATTTTTGCAGATAAGCTTATTGCTTCTTCTATTTTAATAGTTCCATTAGTCCAAACCTCAAGAGTTAACTTATCATAGTCAGTAATTTGACCAACTCTTGTATTGTCAACATTAAAGTTAACCCTCTTTACAGGTGTATAGATAGAATCTACAGCTATGGTGCTTATAGGAAGATCCTCAGTCTTATTCTTGTTCTGAGAAACATAACCTCTTCCTCTGTTAACAATTATCTCCATATATAATCTAGCATCATCATCTAGAGTAGCTATATGTAAATCCTTGTTTACAACCTCAACATCGCCGTCAGTTCTTATATTTGCGCCTGTAACTTCACCAGGTCCTTTAACATCTATATATATAGTCTTTGGTCCTTCACCATTCATTCTAAGAGCAAGAGACTTTATGTTAAGAATTAATTCTGTAACATCCTCTTTAACTCCAGGAACGGTGGAAAATTCATGTAAAACACCATCGATTTTTACAGATGTAGCAGCTACACCTGGAAGGGAAGAAAGTAAAATTCTTCTCATAGCATTACCAAGGGTAATACCATAGCCTCTTTCTAATGGCTCTATTACGAATTTACCATAAGTACCATCTTCATTACTATCGATACATTCAACTTTTGGCTTTTCTATTTCTAACATGCAAACCCTCCTTATCTATATAAATGGCAACTTTTTATTGAGGGCAACTGATTCTTCAAATTCCATAAAAGATAAATCTTTTATGGAATTAGATTACCTAGCTATTACTTGCTGTAAAGCTCAACGATAAGAGTTTCATTAACTGGTACATCAATGTCCTCTCTTGCTGGTAATGCTATTACAGTAGCTTCAAAGTTTTCTGGGTTAGCAGATAACCACTTTGGTAAAGTCTTTGGATTTTCTGCAAATACCTTGAACTTTTCTGTAGCTTTGCTCTTAGCACTTACGGATACAACGTCGTTAACGGATAGCTTGTAAGAAGCAATATCAACCTTCTTGCCATTAACTAAGAAATGTCCATGAGTTACTAACTGTCTTGCTTCACTTCTGGAAGCACCATAGCCTAATCTAAATGCTACGTTATCTAATCTTAATTCAAGAAGCATTAACAGATTTTCACCTGTTATTCCTCTCATCTTTTCAGCCTTCTCGTAGTAAGTTCTGAATTGATTTTCAAGAATACCGTATATTCTCTTAGCCTTCTGTTTTTCTCTTAACTGAACTCCGTATCCGGATAATTTTTTCTTGCTAGCTCCATGCTGTCCTGGTGCATAGCTTCTTCTTGTGATAGCACATTTATCTGTATAACATCTATCCCCTTTAAGGAATAGTTTTTGACCTTCTCTTCTGCATAATCTGCAGACTGCTCCAGTATATCTTGCCATTGATTACACCTCCTGCTATGAAAAATTAGACTCTTCTTCTCTTCGGTGGTCTACATCCGTTATGTGGTATTGGAGTAACATCCTTTATTAAAGTTACTTCAAGTCCAGCTGCCTGAAGAGATCTGATAGCTGCTTCTCTTCCTGAACCTGGTCCCTTAACGTAAACCTCTATGCTCTTTAAACCATGCTCCATTGCAGTTCTAGCTGCTGTTTCAGCTGCCATCTGAGCTGCATAAGGAGTGCTCTTTCTTGAACCTTTAAATCCAAGGGCACCAGCGCTAGACCAGGATAAAGCATTACCCACAGCGTCAGTTATGGTAACTATGGAATTGTTAAAGGTTGACTTTATGTGTGCAGCACCGTGCTCAACATTTTTTCTTTCTCTTCTTCTTCTAGTCTTTTTAACTTTTTGAGCTGCCATGTTCTTCCCTCCTAACTATTTCTTTTTGTTAGCTATTGTCTTCTTAGGACCTTTTCTAGTTCTAGCATTAGTCTTAGTTCTCTGTCCTCTAACTGGAAGACCTCTTCTATGTCTCATACCTCTGTAGCATCCTATTTCAACTAATCTCTTAATGCTTAAGGCTATCTCTCTTCTAAGATCTCCTTCAACCTTAAGATTCTTGTTTATATAATCTCTTATTGCATTAACTTCCTGCTCATTTAAATCTTTAACTCTAGTATCTGGATTAACTCCAGTAGTCTTAAGAATCTTTTGAGAAGTAGGTAGTCCTATTCCATATATATAGGTAAGGCCTATTTCTACTCTCTTCTCTCTTGGTAGGTCAACGCCTGATATTCTTGCCATTAAAAGTTACACCTCCTAAGTGTTGAAATGCAATTAACATTTAAATTTCTTAACTTTTCTGTTTAATATTTAAAATTTTAGGCTAGTGTTAATCACTACAGCCGCACCTAAAACCTTATAGCTATTTTGTTTAATTATTTATGCCTATACTATCATATTTGACTTTTTCCTTAAAGTCAAATAAATTTTGTTACATAAATTATTCTAGCCTTGCTTTTGCTTGTGCTTAGGATTTTCACAGATTACCATTACTTTTCCTTTTCTTCTAATAACTTTGCACTTTTCGCAAATAGGCTTAACTGATGGTCTTACTTTCATCGCAAACCCTCCTTGTTCTCCTTATAAGCACATTAAACGGTGCTTACTATTTTGCTCTCCATGTTATTCTTCCGCGGGTTAAATCGTATGGAGACAATTCTACGGTAACCTTATCTCCCGGAAGAATTCTTATAAAGTTCATTCTTAGCTTACCTGAGATATGAGCCAAAATTTTATGACCACTCTCAAGCTCCACTTCAAACATTGCATTTGGAAGTGACTCTAGAACCACTCCCTGCATTTCTATAACATCATCTTTTGACATAAGGTAATCAACCCTCCTTAACAATGTCTTTAAGCTTAAGAAATTTCCTAATCTTAGTATCTGCTTCTTTATCCTTAGCCAGGATTAATTTTTTTAGTTCCTCATTAACTATATTAGTTAATTTTATATGTTTAAGCTTTTTCTTTTTAGGTTTATCTACCTTTTTATTATATCCATTAGCTAGAAGTAAATAATCCTCACCAATAAAATCAACAACAATATATAGCTCTTTGTCATCTCTTCCGGCTTTTGATATAACTAAACTACCTAATAAGTCATTGTTTTGCAAACTATTCACCTCGATGATTACCTTAGCCATAAATTAACATCGCCACTTATTAATAGGAGGCATAATGTGAATTTATAACTAAGCAGCACTTAATGCTTATAGTGTAAGAGTTAATATTTCCGGACCTTCTTCTAATATTGCCACGGTATTTTCATAATGTGCAGAGAATTTACCGTCAACGGTGACTACTGTCCAACCGTTAAATAGTGTTCTAACATGATAAGAACCCACATTTACCATAGGCTCTATGGCTAAGACCATACCAGCACACAGCTTCGGGCCTCTACTTGGTCTTCCAAAATTAGGAACACCCGGATCCTCATGCATTTCACGTCCTATACCATGACCTACATAGTCTCTTACCACAGAAAAACCATTTTCTTCAACATAGCTTTGTATTGCAAAAGAAATATCTGTTAACCTGTTGCCTACTATAGCCTTTTCGTATCCTTTAAAGAAGCTCTCTTTGGTAACATCTATGAGCTTTTGAAGCTCAGGAGATACCTTTCCTACAGGGATTGTTCTAGCTGCATCACCATGATATCCATTAAGAATAGCACCGCAATCTACGCTTATTATATCCCCTTCGTTAAGAACCCTTTTCCCAGGTATTCCATGAACTACTTCTTCATTAACAGAAGCACAGATGGAGGCGGGAAATCCATTATAGCCTTTAAAGGACGGAATAGCTCCTTGCTTAGTTATAAATTCTTCTGCCATTTTATCAATTTCAAGTGTACTTATTCCAGGCTTAATGTTCTCCTCCAGCATAGCTAGGGTTTCTTCCACTATTCTGCCGGATTGTCTCATTAAATTAATCTCATGATTATTTTTAATTATTATCATTTTTTTCTCCTAGAATACTACAGATACTTTCAAATACAGCATTGATAGCTTTAGTACCATCAACCTTTGATAAGATATTTTTCTTCTGATAAAAATCTATTAGAGGCTGAGTTTGAGCTTCGTACACATCAAGTCTTTCTCTAACAGTCTCCTCAGTATCATCCTTACGCTGTACAATATCGCTTCCGCAAATATCACATTTGCCAGAAACCTTTGGCTTGTTGTATTTTATATGATAGCTGGCACCACATGCTAAGCAAACTCTTCTTCCTGTCATTCTATCAATGATAAATGAGCTTGGAACTTCAATTAACAAAGCAGTAGTTAAACTCTCATGGTTTTCACTTAAAAAACTCTGTAAAGCTTCTGCTTGCTTTACTGTTCTTGGAAACCCATCAAGTAGGTATCCATTTTTACAATCATCCTGCTTAACCCTATGAAAAACCATGTTTATGGTTACTTCGTCCGGTACCAGATGACCTTCATCTATATATCCCTTAGCCTCAATACCTAAGGGAGTATTTTCAGCAATATTCTTTCTGAAAATATCTCCAGTAGAAATATGAGGTATATTATATCTATTGCAAATTGACTTAGCCTGAGTCCCCTTACCTGCACCGGGAGGACCTAAAAGTACAATTTTCACCGGCAATCATCTCCAAACAATTCTATTTAAGGAACCCTTGGTAATGTCTCATAACAAGCTGTGATTCCAGCTGTTTCATTACATCCATAGCTACTCCAATAGTAATTAGAAGGGCTGTGCCACCAAATGCTAAGTCCTTAAAAGGTGTTAGGGTATCAATAACTATAGGAGATAAAGCAATTATTACTGCAAAAAGCCCCCCTAGAACAGATATCCTATCTAATATTCTTTCTATATATTTTTCTGTAGCCTTACCTGGTTTAACTCCTGGTATAAAGCCTGCAGACTTATTCATATTCTCAGCCATTTCTTCCGGCTTGAAGGTTATCTGTGAATAGAACCAAGTAAAGAACATAGTTAGTACTGCGTATACAATAATATATAGTGGTGTGTTTGTTTTAAAAGGACTATAGGTTCCATTTACTATAACTGTATCAAACCAGCTTCCTGGGAAGAACTGAGCTATAGTTGTTGGGAATTGCATAACAGACATAGCAAAGATTATTGCTATAACTGCTGATGAAATAAGACCTATAGGGATATGGGTTGTTTGTCCCTTGTAGATTTTATTTCCTACTGCTTTACCAGCATAATGTACTGATATCTTTCTTTCTGAAAGTGACATTATGATAGATAGAAGTAACAATGCAAGAGCAAAGAGTACAAATACTATTACATCCACGGAAGTGGCCTGCTCTGCTTTAGTATAAGCAGCAATTTTATAGCCTGTTGATGGTAGTCTAGAAATGATATTCACAAAGATTAACAAGGAAACACCATTTCCAATTCCCTTAACACTAATTTGGTCACCAAGCCACATCAAAAAGGTTGATGCTGCTACTAGAGTTATTATAATTGTTGCTAGGGCTAAATTAGATTTATCCCCTAAGGCACCGGCATTTATAATTATTATATAGGTACCGTAGGCCTGTATAGCACCAATTGCTATAGCTGCGTATCTAGTTATATTTTGTATCTTTCTTCTGCCCTCTTCGCCTTCCTTAGAAAGCTGCTCAAGCTGCGGTATAGCTATAGTTAATAGCTGCATTATAATGGATGAGTTAATATATGGTACAACACCCAATGCAAATATACTAAAGCTACTCAAGGCACCACCGGAAATTAAATCATAAAAATTTAACAGGCTTCCGGATTGTTGAGTAAAGGAGCTTAGAGCATCTGTATCAATTCCAGGTACAGGAATATGATGTCCTAACCTAAAAATTGCTACAAAAAAGAGTGTCCACAAAAGTCTCTTTCTTAATTCCGGAACCTTCCAGGCATTTCGTAGGGTTTGTAGCATTATTAAATCACCTCTGCTTTTCCTCCAGCTGCTTCAATTTTTTCAGCCGCTGACTTTGAAAACTTTGTTGCTTTTACAGTTAAGCTCTTTTCGAGGTTTCCGTTACCTAATATCTTAACTCCATCCTTTAGCTTGCTTACTACTCTCTTTTCAAGTAAAAGCTCAGGAGTAACTTCAGTTCCGTTTTCAAAAATATTTAATCTATCTACATTTAATTCCACATATTCTTTTGCAAATATGTTTGTGAAGCCTCTCTTAGGAAGTCTTCTATATAAAGGCATCTGGCCACCTTCAAAGCCCGGTCTAACACCGCCGCCTGATCTAGCCTTTTGTCCCTTTTCACCCTTACCAGCGTTTCTGCCAAGGCCTGAACCGGTACCTCTACCAACTCTTTTAGGAGACTTTTTGCTTCCTGCTGCTGGTTTTAACTCGTGAAGTTTCATTCTGCTGCACCTCCTCGTTACTATACTTCTTCAACTTTTAGAAGATAATCTATTTTATTAATCATACCTTTGATTTGAGGAGTATCCTCATGCTCTACTGTTTTACCAATCTTTTTTAACCCAAGAGCCTTAGCAGTGGCAATATGTGAATCCTTTCTGCCAATTAAGCTCTTAACTAAAGTTACTTTAAGTGTAGCCAAGGTAATCCCTCCTAACCTAAAATCTCTTCAACGGTTTTTCCTCTAAGCTTTGCTATCTGCTCTGCAGATCTTAGGCTTGCTAATCCGTTGATAGTAGCATTAACCATGTTTCTTGGATTGTTGGAACCTAAGGACTTAGCTCTAACATCCTTTAATCCAGCAAGTTCAAGTACCGCTCTTGCAGGACCTCCAGCTATAACTCCAGTACCTTCAACTGCAGGCATTATTAATACCTTTCCAGTTCCGAAAGTTCCATAAATTTCGTGAGGAACAGTTGTTCCGATTATTTCTACTTTTACTAAATTCTTTTTAGCGTCTTCGATGCCTTTTCTGATTGCTTCTGGAATTTCTATGGACTTACCCATACCAACTCCAACGTGGCCATTTTCATCACCAACAACAACTAGTGCGCTGAATCTGAAGTTTCTACCACCCTTAACAACCTTAGTAACTCTATTTATAAACACAACTTTTTCTTTAAGGTTAAGTGTGCTAGGATCGATTCTCATTTATTTCCCTCCTTCTTCCTTTAGAATTGTAAGCCTGCTTCTCTTGCTCCTTCAGCAAGTTCTTGAATTCTTCCGTGGTAAACAAAGCCACCTCTATCAAATACAACTTCTTTTATTCCATTATCTATAGCTTTCTTTCCAATAAGTGCTCCTACTTTTTTAGCAGCTTCTTTATTGCTTCCTAAACCATCGAAGTCTTTATCTAAGCTAGATGCTGAAACTAAAGTTACTCCCTTAACATCATCGATGATTTGAGCGTAAATGTTCTTTTCACTTCTGTATACTGCGAATCTAGGTCTTTCAGCAGTTCCAAAAACTTTTTTACGTACTCTCAAATGACGTCTCTGTCTCTGTTCACGTCTATCTACCTTTTTGAACATTTAGTTCACTCCTTTCCTATTACTTCTTACCAGTCTTACCTTCTTTACGTCTGATAACTTCGTTATCATACTTAATACCCTTGCCCTTGTATGGCTCCGGTACTCTCCAGCTTCTGATATCAGCAGAAATAGCTCCAACTTTTTGCTTATCTATTCCCTTTACAGCAACCTTGTTTGCTGTAATTATTTCAAAGGTTATTCCTTCTGGGGCTTCAACCTCAACTGGGTGTGAAAAACCTAAGTTCATAACTAATTTCTTTCCTTGAAGCTGTGCTCTATAACCAACACCGATAAGCTCTAATGTTTTTTGGTATCCTTCAGTAACACCAACCACCATGTTATTGATTAACGCTCTTGTTAATCCATGAAGAGCTCTATGTTCTTTAACTTCGCTTGGTCTAGTCACAACTATAGAATTATCTTCGATAGCTATATTTATATCTTTGTGCATAGCCTTAGTAAGCTCACCCTTAGGGCCTTTAACTGTAACAACATTTTCTGGTGATACAGTTATAGTTACGCCAGCAGGGATAGCTATTGGCATTCTACCAACTCTTGACATAATCGCACCTCCTGTATTTCTGCTCTTGCCTGTAACATTTCATTGTTACGCTTAATATTCTTATTTAATGTAATGATGTACATTACCTGTTATATCTTTCTTATTTAAGATAAATAACCTTTTAGAAGGTCCTATTATTACCAAACGTAGCAGATAACTTCTCCGCCAAGACCTACTTTTCTAGCTTCTCTATCTGTCATTATTCCCTTAGATGTGGATATTACTGCTATACCAAGGCCATTTAATACCTTTGGAGTCTCTTCCTTCTTGCAGTAAACTCTAAGTCCAGGCTTAGATATTCTCCTAAGACCTGTGATAACTCTCTCTTTATTGTTGCCGTACTTAAGTGCTACTCTTAACATTGGAACTACACCATCAGTGTACTCTTCTACACCTTTGATATATCCTTCTTCAAGTAATATATTAACAATTGCCTTCTTTACATTAGATGAAGGAATTTCTACTATTTCATGTTTTACAGCATTTGCATTTCGAATACGTGTTAGCAAATCTGCGATAGGATCTGTCATAACCATGTATATATGCCTCCTTTCATTACACTATGATTTACCAGCTTGCTTTTTTGCAGCCAGGAATTTCACCCTTATAAGCGAGCTCTCTAAAGCATATTCTGCAGATACCATACTTCTTTAGAACAGCATGAGGTCTTCCGCAAAGTCTGCATCTAGTATAAGCTCTTGTTTGATATTTAGGTTCTTTTTTCCATTTTTCAATTAAAGCCTTACGTGCCACGTTTTCCCCTCCTTATTATTGAGCAAACGGCATACCAAGAAATCTTAATAATTCTCTTGCTTCCTCGTCTGTCTTTGCAGTAGTAACAAATACGATATCCATTCCTCTTACTTTATCAACTTTATCGTACTCTATTTCTGGGAATATAAGCTGTTCCTTAACACCTAATGCATAGTTTCCTCTTCCGTCAAAAGCCTTAGATGAAACTCCTCTAAAGTCTCTAACTCTTGGAAGTGCTATAGAAAGAAGCTTATCAGCAAATTCATACATTTTTTGCTTTCTAAGAGTAACCTTGCAGCCTATAGGCATGTTTTCTCTTATTTTGAAGTTAGCTACTGATTTCTTTGCTCTTGTAATAACGGGTTTTTGACCTGCGATTATCTGTAAATCAGCTAGAGCTGAATCAAGCACCTTTGAGTTTTCTTTAGCCTCACCAATTCCCATGTTTATGATGATCTTTTCTAGCTTAGGTACTTGCATTATATTTTTATAACCGAACTTTTCCATTAAAGCCGGTACTATTTCTTTATCATACTTCTCTTGAAGTCTTGGAATCATTTAATGTACCTCCTTTCAAAGACTAGAATGTTTCATTGCACTTCTTGCAAAATCTTACTTTTGTGCCATCTTCTAATATTTTATTTGCGATTCTAGTTACACTCTTACATTTCTTGCAATAAAGCATTACCTTTGAGCTGTATATAGGGGCTTCTGTTTTAATAATTCCACCCTGCATATTGCTCTTACTTGGTTTTTCATGCTTACTTACTATATTAACGTCTCTAACAATAACTTTACCGTTCTTTGGCATTACAGCTAAAACCTCACCGATTTTACCCTTATCCTTGCCTGAAATAACCATTACTGTGTCGTTCTTTTTAACGTGTACCTTCACCTTAGCCACCTCCTAATCTTATAGAACTTCTGGTGCTAAAGATAATATCTTATTAAACTCTTTATCTCTAAGCTCCCTAGCAACTGGTCCGAAAATACGTGTTCCTCTTGGGTTTTTATCTTCTTTTATAATAACAGCTGCATTCTCATCAAATTTGATGTAAGAACCGTCTGCTCTTCTTAAACCTTTAACGGATCTAACTATAACGGCTTTAACAACATCACCTTTTTTAACAACTCCGCCTGGTGTTGCACTTTTAACGCTAGCAACGATTGTATCACCGATGTTTCCGTACTTTCTCTTGGATCCACCTAATACTCTTATGCACATAATCTCTTTTGCACCAGAGTTATCTGCAACATTGAGTAGTGTTTGTTGTTGTATCATGAAATAAACCTCCTTTCAGTACTAGAACATACTATTTTGCTCTTTCGATTATCTCTACCATTCTCCAGTTCTTATCCTTGGATAGTGGTCTAGTTTCCATAATTAATACTCTATCATTTAATTTTGCTTCATTATTTTCATCATGAGCCTTAAACTTAGTAGTTCTATTAACTGTCTTTCCGTAAAGTGGATGTCTTACCTTGGTCTCAACAGCAACTACTATTGTTTTATCCATTTTATCAGAAACTACTTTTCCGATTCTAGTCTTTCTATATGATCTTTCCATGGGGCGAACCTCCTTTCAGATTACTGTTCAAATGCCCTTTTCATCTCTTCTTCTCTCATTATTGTCTTGATCTGGGCGATAGACTTCTTAACTTCCCTAATTCTCATAGGGTTTTCTAGCTGTCCTGTAGCTAGCTGGAATCTTAAGTTGAATAGCTCAGTCTTAAGATCGTTAAGCTTAACCATTAATTCTTGGGTATCACTGGTTTTAAGTTCTCTTAACTCTCTAGCCTTCATTACTTTCACCACCCATTTCCTCAAAATCTTTTCTTGTAACGAACTTAGTTTTAACAGGTAGTTTATGTTGAGCAAGCCTCATAGCTTCTCTTGCAGTTTCTTCGTTAACTCCTGATAATTCAAATAAAACTCTGCCTGGTTTAATAACTGCTACCCAGTACTCTGGTGATCCTTTACCGGAACCCATACGAGTTTCAGCTGGCTTTTCAGTTATTGGCTTATCGGGGAAAATCTTAATCCAAAGCTTTCCTCCTCTTTTAATGTATCTATTAATTGCAATTCTGGCAGCTTCTATCTGATTACTAGTAATCCATCCACACTCTGTAGCTTGAATTGCATAGTCTCCATAAGCAATAAAGTTACCTCTAGTTGCTTTTCCTCTCATTCTGCCCTTTTGCACCTTACGATGTTTAACTCTTTTAGGCATTAACATGTTGAATTCCTCCTTTCCTATGCATTAGCTCCTGTTTCAACAGCTTTTTTAACTGGAAGGACTTCTCCTTTATAAACCCAAACCTTAACACCGATCTTTCCGTAAGTTGTATTTGCTTCTGCAAATCCATATTCTATATCAGCTCTTAATGTTTGTAGTGGAATAGTTCCTTCATGGTATTGCTCTGTTCTTGCTATTTCAGCACCGCCAAGTCTTCCTGCACATGCAGTCTTAACACCCTTAGCTCCTGATCTCATTGCTCTTTGGATTGTCTGCTTCATTGCTCTTCTGAAGGATATTCTTTTTTCAAGCTGAGCAGCAATATTTTCAGCCATTAATTGAGCATTTGAATCTGTGTTCTTAACTTCTACGATATTTATTAAAACATTTCCTAAACCAATGTTTTCCTTAAGGTTTTTCTTAAGAGTTTCAATTCCTGATCCACCCTTACCTATAACCACACCTGGCTTAGCAGTATATATATTTAACTTTACTCTCTTTGCAGCTCTTTCGATTTCAATTTTTGAAATTCCAGAGTTGAAAAGCTGTGCTTTTACATACTTTCTGATTTTCTGGTCTTCTACAAGATTATCAGCAAAACTTCTCTTATCAGCGAACCATTTTGCATTCCAATCTTTAATTACACCAACTCTTAGTCCGTGAGGATGTACTTTTTGTCCCACTCTTTTTTCCCTCCTTCTTTTTAAGCTCTTTCTTTAACAACTACAGTTATGTGGCTAGTTTTCTTATGAATGCTGAAGGCTCTACCTTGAGCATGAGGTCTAAATCTCTTTAGTATAGGACCCTGACCAACATAAGTTTCTGACACATATAATCTGTCCTTTTCAAGGTTTAGATTATTCTCTGCGTTTGCTACAGCTGATTTCAACACTTTGTTAACAACCACAGCTGCATCCTTTGGAGTATATTCTAAAATGGCAATAGCCTCATTAATATCTTTTCCTCTAATTAAGTCAAGAACTACTCCAACCTTCATTGGAGACATTCTAACATATTTAGCTATAGCTTTTGCTTCCATTCATGTTTCCTCCTTTCTCAGGCACTATTTTCTTTTGGAAGTTTTCTCATTATTTACATGGCCTCTGTAAGTTCTTGTTAAAGCGAACTCACCTAGCTTATGTCCAACCATATCTTCTGAAATATATACTGGAACATGCTTTCTTCCGTCATGCACAGCTATAGTATGGCCGATCATCTGTGGAAATATAGTTGAGCTTCTGGACCAAGTCTTTACAACCTTCTTGTCATTAGCCTTGTTCATTTCTTCTATTTTCTTTATAAGTCCTTCATGTACAAAAGGTCCCTTTTTTATTGATCTACTCAATGGATTTGCCTCCCTTCGTGAACTTGATATAAGAATTATGTAAGAAGAGAATTCCTTCTCCTCTTACTATTTTCTCTTCTTAATTATCATTCTATCGGAATACTTCTTACTCTTTCTAGTCTTGTAACCTAGAGCTGGCTTACCCCATTGAGTAAGTGGGCCTGGTCTACCAACAGGAGATTTACCTTCACCACCACCATGTGGATGGTCAACTGGGTTCATTACGGAACCTCTTACTGTAGGTCTCCAACCCATGTGTCTCTTTCTACCTGCTTTACCGATATTAACAATTTCATGAGTAAGGTTAGATACTGTACCTATTGTAGCTCTGCATTCAACTCTAACGTATCTTACTTCACCACTAGGTAACCTTAAAGTAGCAAGGTTTCCTTCTCTAGCCATAAGCTGTGCAGAAGTTCCTGCTGCTCTAACTATCTGTGCTCCCTTTCCTGCCTGAAGCTCAATATTGTGAACTACAGTACCAACAGGGATATTCTTTAGAGGTAATGTATTACCTGGTTTTATATCTGAATCTGGTCCTGATACTACAACATCTCCTACCTTTAATCCAACAGGAGCTATGATGTATCTCTTTTCACCATCAGCATAAACTACAAGAGCAATATATGCGGATCTGTTTGGATCGTACTCTATAGTAGCAACCTTTGCAGGAATTCCATCTTTATTTCTCTTGAAATCTATTATTCTATATTTCTGTTTTGCGCCACCACCATGGTGTCTAACAGTTATTTTACCTTGTGCGTTTCTACCACCTTTATTCTTTAAGGCTACCAATAGAGATTTCTCAGGTTTATCTGTAGTTATCTCTTCGAAGGTAGGCATAGTCATCTCTCTTCTAGATGGAGTGGTAGGTCTAAACATCTTAACTGCCATTTAGTTTCCCTCCTTATTTCGCTTTTCAGGCTCATGGCCTATAACTGCTTATTTTTACTGCATACCTTCAAAGAATTCTATGTTCTTGCTATCAGCTGTAAGGGTCACAATAGCCTTCTTTTGGTCTGCTCTTTTACCTACATGTACGCCAACTCTTTTAGTTTTTCCTAAAGTTCTAATAGTTTTAACATCAAGAACCTTAACTCCGAAAACTTCTTCTACAGCTCTCTTTATTTGAGCTTTGTTGGCTGTAATGTGCACGATAAAGGTGTATTTCTTCTCAGCCATAGCTGCCATACTCTTTTCAGTTATAACCGGCTTTCTAATTATATCATGGCTAGATAAATTCATTATGCGTACACCTCCTCAATCTTAGATACAGCATCCTTAGTAATTATAAGCTTCTCATACTTTAATAAATCATAAACATTGATGTTGTTAACAGGAATTATTCCCACACCCTCAATATTTCTAGCGGATTTATATACATTTTCATTAGACTCAGCAGTAACTATTAAAGTCTTCTTAGCTTCGAAAGCCTTTAACATATTTACAACTTCCTTAGTCTTAGGAGCTTGTAACTCTAAAGATTCAAGTACTATCATTTCGTTCTCTAAAACCTTGCTTGATAAAGCAGATTTCATAGCAACTCTCTTCATGCTCTTTGGAATAGAAACTCTGTAGCTTCTTGGCTTAGGTGCAAATACTATACCACCATGAATCCACTGAGGTGATCTTATAG
>JAEXZL010000133.1 GCA_023451395.1 Bacillota bacterium
GGATTAGATAGCACCAATCACTTTTCAACGGCTTATGATTTGGCTGTTGCAACTATCAAAGCTGAGGAAAATCCACTATTTTGCTCCATTGTTGCAACAAAGGTAATAAAGAAAGAGGACTCAGGATTTACAAGAGACTATAATAATATAAATAAGATACTATGGAGAGATGATAAAGCCTCAGGAGTAAAAACTGGGTATACAGGTAAGGCTGGAAAGTGTTTAGTTAGCTCATTTAAGAAAGAGGGCAATAGCATTATAATAGTAATGCTAAATAGCAATGACAGATTCAACGAAACTATTAAGCTATACAAAAATATTTTAGAGGAGTATGAATATACTAAGGTAGTAACTGGTGGAGAGGAGCTTAAAAAAATAGTAGTAGCCAATATAGAGCTGACTCTAGGCTTATTGGAAGATTTAGTCCTGCCAGTAAAAAAAGGAAAGAAGATTACTTATGAAATTCACACAAATAATTTTTCTCTTAGAAAGGGTGATAATATAAAGGAATTAGGTAAAATAAAGATATTTATGGATGGAGAATTCATATACGAAAGTCCATTAAAAATTCTATCACAAAGGAAGAGCTCCTAGAGCTTTTCCTTTTTTTGATTTTAAAGCATTAAATAGAATTATGTCACATTTAGCAATCAATATAATACTTTGATATTAAGCCATAATTAATAATTACCTCAAGGAGTGATATTAAGTGATGTACGAGGATAAAAACTGCATAGATGCCGGTACGGAATATTGCCCATGTCATTTAGCTGCAACGAAAGAGTGTATTTTATGCTCACAGCTTTCAGGAAAGGAATTCTGTGACTGCAAAAATTGGAAGGGTACATGCATACTTCAGGAGTACAATTTTAATGCTGATAAACCAAAGTCTCAGCGAAAAACCTACATTGGGGAGGTAATAAATAAAGCCTATGAGCAAAAAGGATTATTAAAATTAGAAATCCAAGCTTCTAAAGCTTTAGTAAAGGGAGTGAATAAAGCAGGTAGCTTTATTTTTTTGAGAAGAGAGGGCTGCATGCAATTTTATGATACACCTATTTCTATTATGAATGCTGATGAAGAAAAAGGGGTTATAACTGTTGCAATAGAAATAAGAGGTATAAAAACAAAAACTATTCAGGAGGTTATAGTAGGAGAAAGAATTTTACTAAGAGGACCTTTTTGGAATGGAATATTTGGATTAAGAGAGTTAAAAGATCTTAAAAATTCTAAAGGAATAATTCTTGGAAGAGGTATTGGTATAGCACCAATGCTGCCTGTAATTGAGACTTTATTAAATCAGAATAATGAAATCTACGTAATCATAGACACCAATCCCTTCGGCAAGGAAATATTTAAAGAAGAGCTAGAAAAATTTATAGTGGAAAAGCAATATATGAGGGTATTTGATAAAGGTGAATTGACTAAGGAACTTAAAGATACAATTAACAATCTTATTGAATATAGGGGATTTAAGCATATTCATATAGCTGGGGCAGATATTTTATCTTATAGAATTACAGAGGCGTTTAAGGATATAGTTACTCTTTCTTGCTGCAACAATGCTAAGATGTGTTGCGGAGAAGGTGTCTGTGGTAGCTGTAGCAGTAGGTACAGCGGGCATGTAGTTAGACGGCTTTGTAAAGTCCAATGTGAACCTAATAAATTATTTGAAGGGAGAAGATTAATATGAAAATAGTGATTGTTGGGGGGGGTTGGGCTGGTTGTGCTGCAGCTCTTACAGCAGCAAAGGCTGGTGCTGAAATTCACCTGTTTGAAAGAACAGATATGCTTCTAGGTCTTGGTAATGTCGGAGGTATTATGCGTAATAATGGTCGCTATACCGCTTCTGAAGAGCTTATTCAAATGGGGGCAGGTGATCTGATTAAGATTAGTGATAATCTAAGCAGACATAAGAATATAGAATTTCCTGGTCATAGCCATGCTTGGCTATATGACGTGAACAAAATTGAACCAGTAGTTAGAAGGTATTTAGAGGATCAGGGAATAAATATACACTTACTATCAAGAATAACTGATGTAGCTATGAAGGGGAGGGCTATTACGGGGATATATAGAGAAAATAATGAATTCATTGAAGGAGATGCCTTTATAGAAGCTACAGGTTCCACTGGTCCCATGGGTAATTGCTTAAGATATGGAAATGGATGTGCCATGTGCGTATTAAGATGCCCTGCCTTTGGACCAAGGGTAAGTTTAAGCAGTAGAGCGGGAGTAGAGGATTTTCAAGGTGAAAGAGAAGATGGATCTTTAGGAGCTATGAGCGGATCTTGTAAACTTAGTAAGGAAAGTCTTTCAGAGGAGTTAGTTGAAAAATTAGAAAAGGAAGGAGTAGTTATACTTAAGATACCAGAAGAGGATATAAACATGGATAAATTAAAAACTAAGGTGTGCCAGCAGTATGCACTAAAGGAATTTGCAGAGAATATAATACTATTAGATACCGGAAGTGCAAAGCTCATGACTACCTATTACCCATTAGATAAGCTTAGAAAAATAGCTGGATTAGAAAAAGCAAAGTATTTAGATCCCTATGCAGGAGGAAAAGGAAATTCTGTAAGATATCTATCAGTTGCACCTCGAACTGATGATATGAAGATAAAAGATATAGATAATATGTTTTGTGCTGGTGAAAAAGCTGGTCTTTTCGTAGGGCATACGGAAGCTATTGCAACAGGAGCTTTAGCAGGACATAATGCAGTAAGGTTTTTAATGGGTATTCCCTTGCTCATTTTACCTTCTAGCACGGCTGTTGGAGACATTATTTCCTATGCTAATTATAAAATTAATACAAAAGCAGGGCGTCAAAATAGATATACTTTTGCCGGTGCTGAATACTTTAATAGAATGAAGAGTCTAGGATTATATAGCACAGATAGTAATGAAATAAGCAGAAGAATTGAGAAACTAAACCTCAATAATATATTTTTAGGAAGACTCTTATAAGGTTAACATAGGATAAAAGGGAGGTGAACTTATGTCAAGACGCTGCTGTAGAAGTTTTAATAATAATTGCTGTTGTGGTAATTTTAGAGGCGGTGGTGGTTTTTTTGGAGGTGGTAGTGGCTTCTTTGGAGGAGGATGTAACGATAATTCCTCACTATTGCTTATATTATTACTTCTTTGTAGATAAATATTTATAAAAAAGAGAAGGCATCATGCCTTCTCTTTTTTTTATAAGCTATTATAGAGTGACTTTAGAAGAAGGGCATCCTTTTCTAAAAGGGGACTTTCTGATATGATACATCCTTTTACATCATATTTAATCAAAGATTGAACAAAGCCTTTAAAATTAAAGTCACTTTCACTTAAAGGGAGATGATTCTTTTCGCCTTTTAATCCATAATTAATTCCAGAAATATGAATATGCATATCTTTTAGAGCCTCATCACCTAATAAGTTACCTATAGTATCGAAGATTTTAAAAAAGTCTTCCGGTGACTTTAAGGAGCCATTTGATCTAGCATGGATATGAGCGAAATCAATACAGGGTTTACAAAAATCTATTTCTTTAGAGAGCATCAGTATTTCTTCTAAATTGCCGAACTGAGTAGGTTTACCGGTAGTTTCTAGTCGATAGTTAATCCCTAAATCAGGAAGTCTCATGAGGTTTTCTTTAATAGTGCTATAAGTTTTTTGGGGATCATCACCTAAGTAATAACCAGGATGAAAAACCAAATCCTTTCCCTGAACTGTATTCAAGGCCATAGCTCCATTTGTTATGCGCTCTAAAGATTTATTGATCTTTTCATCCTCATGGGCATTTAAATTAATATAATAAGAGCCATGAGCACTTAAATGAAAATCAGCACTATTTTTACTTTTTAATATTGATTCTTTGTTTTTTGATGTAACATTAATACTTCTTACAAAAGGAAGTTCCATAGCATCTAAGCCAAGGGCTTTTAAGTAATTTATAGCCGATGAGTAGTTGAATTTTATTGTGTTTTTTTCTAAGGGTAGACCTGAGATTCCAAATAATAGTTTGTCCATATAAGCTCCTTTAATTTGATGTTTTTAATGATTAGATATAAAGAGTATAAGGGAAAAAATTAAAAAATACAATTGTATACATTATAAAAATTATGTAAACTAGAATTTTTACAAAAATAAAGATAAAATAAAATGAAAAATACACTTGTAATAGGAGATGAAAAATGTTTAGTTATGTGGGAGATTTAAGCACACTAGCTCATGACATAATTGAGAAGTATTGCAAAAATAAAGAATTGGCACTAGATGCCACCTTGGGAAATGGACATGATACGGATTTTCTTAGGGAACATTTTAATAAAGTAGTGGCAATGGATATACAACAGAAACTCATAGATGATTATAAAAAAAAGAAGGGAGATGAGGGAGTTAGCTTATACTGCCTTTCTCATGATGCTGTTGATACAATAATTCATGAGAAAATAGATTGTGCTATCTATAATTTAGGGTATTGCCCAGGGGGAGATAAAGCTATTACCACAAATAATGAAAGCACCATTGGTAGTTTAAGGAAGGTTTTAGAACTACTTAATCCAGGAGGAATAATTACTATAGGTATTTATGTTGGTCATAATGAAGGGAAAAATGAAGAAACCTTCATTATGAAATACCTAGAAAACCTACCTAAAAAACAGTATGGGGTAATGGTTCATCAGTATATAAATCGCTCTTTACTCTCTCCTAAACTTATTGTTATAGAAAAAAATGATCTCAAATAAGTAGTATTATATGAATGAAGTAATGAAGGGGACATTGAAAAAATATTCAATAAATGATAAAATGAAATAAAAATTGCACTTATATGGCGGTGGAGAATGAAGATGGAT
>JAEXZL010000148.1 GCA_023451395.1 Bacillota bacterium
TGGGCAATCCTTTCATAGCTTTCAACATAAGTATTTTTAAGTTCCTTAGTCTCATCTGTTTCCTTGAAGTAATAGGCTCTTTCATCGGTAGAAATAAGCCTTTTCCCCTGAGTAGCTGCGCTCTCAGCTTTTATAACTCCAGTGCTATAGGATAATTGCATCTTCTCCACCTCTTGCTATTACTATTTCTCCAGTCTCATCAAGTCTTCTTATAATTCCAACAATCTTCTGTTGAGTCTTCTCAACATCAATAAGTCTAACAGGTCCCAAGAATTCCATATCCTCCTTGAGTGAAGCTGCTGCCCTCTTTGATTGATTTCTAAATATAGATTCTGCCACTTCTTCTGAAGCACCCTTAAGAGCAAGAGCAAGCTCCTTAACTTCAACTTCTCTAAGAATCCTTTGAATAGAAACGTCGTCAAGGGTGATAACATCCTCAAAGATAAACATGCTGCTTTTAACTTTTTCTGCCAGCTCTGCATCTTCTCTCTCTAAGCTTTCAGTAATATTTTTTTCTGTCTGTCTATCTACCTCATTAAGTATTCCAACTAAGGATTCCACACCTCCTAAGATAGTAGTCTCCATTCTTACTACAGAAGATAACTTTGATTCTAATACCTTTTCTATTTCTTTAATAACCACCGGTGAGGTATGATTCATAGTTGCAATTCTAAATGCTACATCGCTCTGTATCTCTTCAGGAAGAGAAGATAAAACTTGTGCGGCCTTTTCTTTTTGTAGATAACAAAGTATAAGTGCAATAGTCTGTGGATGTTCATTAAGTATAACGTTGAGAAGCTGAGTAGAATCAGCTTTTCTAGCAATGGAAAAAGGCCTGTACTGCTGTGTAGCTTCTGAAACCTTGTCTAATATATCCTGAGCTCTTTGTGATCCTAAAGCTTTAGATAGGAGGCTTTTTGCATATTCCATCCCCCCTTCTATAAGATAATCCTTAGCCTTATTCATCTCTAAGAACTCTTTTAATATTTCCCCTCTCTGTCCCGCAGAGACTGCTGTAGTGTTTGCTATTTCATAAGTTATTTTTTGAATTTCGTTCTCTGGTAGTCTTTTTATTATTCCTGCTGCTACATCAGGCCCAAGGGTAATGAAAAGGATAGCTGCCTTCTGTACTCCTGTTAATTTACTTTCTCTTGGCATCCCTATCACCTCTCATCTTCAGTCAGCCACGCCTTAATAATATCTACTACCTGATCAGGCTTTTTCTGCGCATAGCCCTTAATTTCTTTTTCCATGTGTGTTTTTTGATTTTCCTCTTCAAAGGTAATAGGCTCAAAATTTTCTATGGGCTTTATAGGAACATCTCCACCAATAACAGTGTCTAATCTAGGAGTTAGAAGAACATCCTCTTCATTATCCTTTTTAAAGATCTTTACTAAAATAATAATGATAACAATAATTCCTATAACCCCTAAAGCTATTAACCCAATAGTTTTATAAAGCTTCAGTTTTTCTTCCTTCAAGCTTTGTTCCTTCATTTGTGCTATCTGCTCTTCCATTGCTTTTCTATCTGTGGTATCAAAGTCCATACCAACTACCGTTACTTCATCACCTCTGGCGTCGCTTATACCAAGAGCTCCAGCAGTTATTGCTTTGATATCCTGAATTGTTTGAACATTTCGTTCCCCATCGATTACTACAGAAGAAGTAAGGCGTTTTATCTCACCAGGAGCACTTATAGTTTGGGTTTCTGTCTTACCCACTTCATAATTTGTAGTTCTTTCCTCATTTATTATTTCTCCTTCGGCGCCATCTTCATCAGGGGTGGTATTCCCCATCTGATTATCTACAGGACTATTGGATGAGTTTCCTCCATTCTGCCCTTGAATCTGCCTTATATAGCTTTCAGATACAATTACCTTATTAGGATCGAAGACAACTTCTGTTCTCTGCCTTGAATCAAAATCTAAGTCAGCATTTACTGTCACCGATACCTTATCCTTCCCAAGGACCTTCTCCAGCATAGATCTTAATTTGTTCTCTAATTCCATCTCAAAAGCTCTTTCAACAGCCTGGTTGCTTTCTAGTCCTGTGGATGAATGCTTCTCCTCTCCATTTTCATCAAAGATATCTTTTGAAAGAAGATTCATCTTATCATCTATTACCTCTATGTTTTGCTTTGGAATATTATCAGCACTACCAGAAACCAGTGCTATTATTGACTTCACCTGCTCTGCATCTAAGGTTTCACCTTCTTGTAGTTCCAAATATACAGCAGCTTTTCCTGGTGTACTTTCTTTTATAAATACTGATTCTTTCGCTTGTGTTATATGTACTCTTGCATTATTAATCTGAGGAAAACTCTTTATAGTTCTTTCTATTTCCCCTTGTAGCATTCTTAGCTTTTTAATTTGGAATTCTTCATCAGTCATTCCAAAGGAATTGCTTTCATCCATAAGTTCAAAACCAGTGCTTCCCATAGTAATATTAGATGCTAGCTCTAATCTAAGTGCATCTACCATTTCCTTTGGAACATAAATGGAACTACTTTTCACCTTGAATTCTACTTTTTTATCTTCTAATACCTTTGTAATGCTTTGAGCATCCTTTGAATCTAATTCTGAAAAAAGCAATCCATAGCTTTCCCTAGATGAATAGATTATGAAAGTAGCTATGGCGATTATTAGTGCCACCACGGATATTATCACTGCAGTTTTTGTTCTCTTACTTTGATTTTTAAACTTGTCCGAAAGCTTTATAAACCCCTCAGTCAGCTTACTCATTTAATGCACCCCTATCCTATACTACTAAAGCTGTAGCCTGTTAATCTCCTGATAGGCTTCTATCATCTTATTTCTAATTTGTACAGCAAACTGAAGAGACAGCTTTGCTTCCTCGGTATTTAGCATAACCTCATGAACACTTATGTCCTCTCCCCTTATAAAAGCTGCAGAACTTTCTTCAGCTCTTATTTGTAGGTCGTTTACTTCCTGAAGCTTTTCCTTTAACATTGTGCCAAAGCTCACATCAGCTTCTTTATTTTCTTGTATTGGGTTCTGTAACAATTTTTCTTGTATGCCTGTACCTGTAATCCTCATGGTTATTCCCCCTTATTACTTTCCTATTTCTAAGGCTTTTAAAAACATGCTTTTTTCTGAATTTAATGTATCAACATTTGCTTCATATGCTCTGGAAGCAGTAATCATGTCTGCCATCTCATTTAGAATATTCACATTAGGCATAAGCACATATCCTTCATCATTTGCATCGGGATGAGAAGGATCATATACTTGTCTTAACGGACTTTTATCCTCCTTAATCTCAATGGCTTCTACTCCCCTTAATCCAAGCTCTCTGTCATAATTCTCCTTAAACACAGCAATTTTTCTAGTATAAGCCTTACCATCTTCTCCTCTGGTAGTATTAGCATTGGCTATATTACTTGCTACTGTATCCATCCTTAATCGTTCAGCGGCAAGCCCACTTGAACTTATCCTTAAACTACTAAAAGCTCCCATGATTATCTACCCCCTCCATTTATTACATATCTTGTACTGCTTAACCTACTGTTAGCTTCGGTAATTAAAGCATTATACATTAATGAATTTGCAGCTTGATTGACCTTCTCAAGGTCTATGTCCACATTATTACCATCTTCCCGTAGACTTGTGGCGGTATCTTGAGTAACCTTAATCTCTCCAGTGTCATCTCTATTAGGTGCAATATGCTTTGGAGAAGTGCCTTTAATCACAGTCCTTTGTGAATCTTTTAGACTATCCTCAAAGGAAACGACGTACTTTTTGTAGTTTTCAGTATTAACATTTGCTATATTTTGGGCTATAGCCTCTCCCCTTTTTTCAGCAGCATCTAAGGCTTTTTTCATGAGATTATAATTTGACGATACTGATATGTTATTTACAGTCATTTTTCTAACCCCTTTTTTATGATATTAAATATTAACAGTTAACTGTTTGTTAAATTTTTCTTATATTTATATTTACACTTATCTTCTGTTATTATGGATATATATGTATTATTTGTTAACATCAACTATAATTATAGAATATAACAAGTTATATTTCTACTTATATTTTAAATTTTGGTAATTATTTTGCTTTTTTTTACTTTTTAGAGCTTCTTTTTCGCATTTCAAACTATTTTGTAAAAGCAATTCCCTGTTATTTTATTAATAATCTATGTATTATGATACATTTTTATTAATAAATTGTTACATATCCAATATTTACATTATAATACAGTTTAATATAATTTTAAATAGTTTTTAAACTATTTCTATAATATTTTACAATTCTTTTTTTATTATTTCCCTAATAACAATTTTTCCATTGATTTCATTAAATTTTTTGTTCTTTCTATTTAATTGTCTATGACTTTACAAAAAAAAAGAGAGGTTCTAAAAACCTCTCTTTTTTCTACTTTACTCTCTCCAATACTCTTAGTATATCCTGGGGAAATTTATTAGATTGTGCCATTAGAGCCCGGGAGGAATCAATTAAAATTCCCTCTTTTGCAAAATTCACCATTTCCTCTGCTAAATCTGCATCCCTTAAAGAGCTATCAGAATTAGTTAAAGCTATATAGGTATTGCCTAGAGCTTCTTTTGAGCTCTCTATACGATTCTGAAGTGCCCCGTACTTGCTTCTAATAGATATAACATCCTTTGAAATTTCATCAATAACTTCTAAAGCTTTATCTACCCCATCTTCTTTTCTTATGTCTATATCCTTAAGTGTATCACCTTCATCAGTTCTCATATTATCTAAGGAAAGATTGTATGTAGGAATATAAATATTATCCCCCTTATTGGCTCCAGAAGCATTAACAATATAATTCGGAATATTATTATCTGAAACCTCATTGTTATGTAAGAGCTTTTTACCGTTAAACTCAGTATTCTTTGCTGTGCTGTCAATATGAGCTTTAAGCTGTTCTATTTCCCCTTGAATAGCTTCTTTATCTTCAATAGTGTTTGCACTTCCCGCTTGAATTGTAAGCTCCTTCATTCTATTTAAAGCATTTCCAATACTGTCAAGACCACTGTCAACATTTTGAAGCATAGATGCGCTATCTTGAAGATTTCTCTGAGCCATGTCAATACCTCTGATTTGTAATCTCAAAAGCTCACTTTTACCAATACCATTAGGGTTATCCTTAGAACTTGTGATTTTTTCTCCAGTGCTTATCCTATTAAGAGCAATGCTCTGGAGCTTTAGACTTTTGCTATAATTTCTATAAATACCCATAGACATTAAATTACTATTTAATTTCATTTTCTTCACTCCCTTTATTCTTCTTAGTTTATCAATTTTAATCCATTATGCTTTCTAAAGGGTATTATGAAGCACTAAACTGAGAATACAGCCAAATGCTTTGAGAGTTTAATGAGTTCATGCTTTTCTCAAGGGAGGCAAACTTTATATAAAGACTTTCTCTTTTTATTGCCAGTTTTCTGTTAAGCTCTTTAATCAAAGTGCTTTTCTCTGTTATTTTCTTTGTTAGATCATTTTCTGTTACAAATCTAGTATTTTCATATCCAGCCTTTTTAATTAAGACACCATCATAACCAATATTTTCGTTAATAATATTTTTAAAACGAGTAAATATTCCTTGTGAACTTTTTTCCGATCCAGTGGAGGTGAATAGTTTTTGCACTAAATCTCCTTTATTCTCAATAGCAGCTTTAAATTTTTCCGGATCAAGCTGAAGCTTTCCTCCATCCATATAATTTTTAGTTGTACTTAGCCCAATCTCATTAATGCTAAGTCCTGCATTTTCTACTGTTTCATATATTGAATTTCTCAGGTCAGATAAAAGCTTTGTGAGGTTATTATCTCTGCGAAGAACTCCCTGCTTAGCACTATCCTCCCATTTTTTTATCTGATCTTCTGTCATATCCTCTTTTTGTGCATCTGTAAGAGGTGCAAAATCATAATTCTTTTTTTCTGTTATCTTTGTATTAATTTTCTCTACTAAGGTATTATATTTATCAATAAAACCCTTAAACGTATCATAGGCTTCCTTAGCGTCAGAGGTTACTGTTAATGTTACAACCTCATCACCTGTCACCTTGGTAGGTTTATAGGTAATATTATCTATGGTAAAAGTATTAGTGCTTTTTATAACCTCTGCAAAGTCACTTTCTCCTGGAGCTTTTATAAAAACTAAAGCATCTGCACCTTTGTGAGTTCCGCTTATTTTCATAAGACTAGCTAAATTAGAGCTTCCATCTTGGATTTCAAAAAATTCACCTTCACCAGTAGCTTTCCCTTCAATGGTGAGCTTTCCAGTAAGCTCACTGAAGTATACATTTCCTAAAGAAGAAAAATTAGTTCCGTCCTCTGCGGTAGCATTTTTAATATCGCCTACTAATTGTTCAATAGTTTTTTCCTTATTGATACTCACGGTGAATACTTTATTACCTGCTGTTATTTTAATATCTTCTCCATCATTAAGCTGCTGACCTTCTGGAAAGGTTATTTCCGATAGCTTAGTACCCTTATTATAGATGGTATCTCCAAAGCTCCCCTTTGCTGTTGGTGCTGCTGCAAGATTTGAAACCTTAATCTCATAAGTCCCCTTTACAGCACCTGGAAGGGTTCCTGCAGTAATAGCTGACTCCATACTGCTTAAAGCCTTAGTTCCTGTATAGTTTGATGGAGACATAATATAACCACTAGTTTCTGGTTGAAAATATTTATAAAACTCCTTCAAATTATTTATTATTTCTATGTAAGCTTCCTGCTGCCATTGTAAGGACTGCTTTGACTGCTGAGTTTTTTGAATTTTTGAATTTTCACCGGAAAGCATACTTTCCACCATAGCATCTATATCCATACCAGTAGCAAGACCAGTTATTCTACCATAATCTGTGCCTTTGCCACCTGTTGTGCTGGAAATATTCATTCTCTCACCTCGTAATTTAATTTTATATCTTCTTATCTAAAAAATTGATATTCCTTCTACTGTTTTGCATATAGTTACTGTTAGCATTTATATTTCTGTTATTTTCCTGAAGTCTATAATAAATATCATTTTTTTTATCAGCGTAATTTTTCTGAAGCCTTTCCTCCAATTCGATAAGTCCAAGTTCCTCACCTAAAAGGTTAAAAGTTTCTTTGTTATAATTCATAATCTCTAAATCATTAATTATTTCCTGTCTTTTTAAAAGGAAGATTTCAAACTCTTCTGTATTCTCCTCCTCTAAAGTCCTTAAAAGCTCCTGAGTATAATTCTTAAAGGAAAGGAGGATTTGTCTTAGTTCCTTCATATCAGCGTCCTCCTAAGGATAACCTATGTGCCTCTTGCCATATAGCTCTTATTTCCTCTATTAATGGCATAACTTCATCTAAAATTGCTGCATCTTTCTTTAAATTAGCTTCTACAAGGCGCCCTTTTATAAAATCATACACTTGATAAAGCTCCTGAGTCCAATTTCCTGCAGAGCTATCTAAGGATACCATAAGCTCTGTGAATATATCCTGGCATCTTGTTAAACTATGATGAGCTTTTGAAATATCCTTATCTATTATAGCCTGTTTTCCAAGCTTTCCATACTTGCAAGCCCCATCTAGAAGCATGAGCAAAAGCTGCTCTTTAGAGGCATAAGTAACACTATTATTCTTATATGCATTATAAGCCATTGCGCTGCTATTCATCATTTATCATCCTATTTCTTAGTATCTATAAAATTACCTTTGTAGCTTAAGGGATCTTCAAATTCTTCCTTTATCGCATCAATCTCAAGTCTGTGTTTCTTTTCCCCATCTATTGTTATTTTCTGTTTCTTTAAAATAGCAGAAAATCTATACCCCTTATCTCTTTCTCTGAATCCCTTCTTCTTTTCCTTTAAAAACCTTTCCGAATAGGAGCTTATTTTTAATCCCGTTTTACCATGAACAATACCTTCTCTTGTCATGTTATTAATCCTTTGCCTAATTTCTGGTTCAATTTTATTTATCTTAAAATCCATTTATTCCTAAGCCTTTTCATCAACTAAGATTCCTACCATCTCACACATCTTAGCTACCAAGTCTAATATTTTTTTTGGAGGTATCTCTAAAATTACCTCCTTAGTATTACTATTAATTATTTTTATCATTACTTGGTTGAACTTATCATGAACCTTGTATTCAGCATAGGTATTTTCATCCTTTAAAAAGGTATTCAGCTTTTCAATTGCCTTATCCATCTCTTCTTGAGTAAGCTCCTCTTTCTTAACTTCCTTGATGCCATCCTCTGTCCTTAGAGAGTTCTGCTTTATACTTCCAGTTTCACCCCTTGATATTTGTAAATCTGGTCTTCCTTGACCTACGGCATTCATACTCATAAATTCATAACCTCTCTGTTATTTTTTAATATTCTTAATTACTTTTATATCATATTTTGCAGCCTTTTTATTTTCCTCCTCTACTTCACTGTAGAGTTCTTTTCTTAAGATAGTAACCTCTTTAGGAGCACTTATTGATAGTTTTACACTTCCATCTTCGATTTTAGCTACTGTAATTTCTATATTATCTCCAATAATTACTGATTCACCCTTTTTCCTGGTTATAACAAGCATCTTATCACTCCTCAATTAAAGGATGCTTAATTTTGTAGGTATCATTATCTAAGATTACCTGCATTGAAGCACCGCTCTTTATATTTATTATAACAGGAGCTCTTAAATTAAGGGTAACTCTTTTAATATCGCTGTTTAAAGTAACAACGGATAAGACCATTACTTCTTCCCAGGATTCTATAGCTAGTCTATCTGTAATTTCATCTTTCAAAGTAAAATGATAGTCATTTTTAAAGATAAAGGGTGATACCACCACTAATCCTAAATCCTCTTCCATGGACTTCAAAAGGAAAAAATCATCATTTTCTTCCAAGGGACTTAGGCTAAATTCTTTAAGACCTTCAAAACCAGGCATTGGCTTAACAAAGGTTAATCTCATCTCTTTATACTTGTTTATTCTTTCTTCCATAATTTAGCCTCCTATTTTTAAAACATTTCCCTTTGCATTCTTTATAGATAATCCATAAGTGATGGCTGGATAATCTTTGCACTAGTTTGAAGGGCTGCCATATATACAGTTTGTGCCATGCTATACTCCATAACCTTCTCTGCAATATCTATATCTTCTGTTTCAGATAGAAGTTCCTTCAGATTAAGGTTTTCATCTTCGTTTTTCTCCTTTGCAGCATCCATTCTATTCTGCTTAGCACCTACCTCTGATCTTATTATTAAAAGATTATCTATAGCTGTGGTAACATCTTCTAAATCGCTGCTAATTAGTTTTTCAGTGTCCTCCGGATTTTCTGAATCTAGATGACTTGTAATATTCTTAAATATGTCTTGAAGCTTAATCCTATTACCCTCTCTATCTTTAAATTCTAATAACTCCGTGGCAGTTACGTTGTAATCCATAGTGACTCCTTGAGATATCTCAACAGAGAGCTTTTTACCAAGCATATTAAGTTCTAAATCGGAACTTAGCCTATTACCCTCTCGATCTGTAAAAAAGAGCTCTGTATTTCCATTGACTTTTTCAGATCCTAAAGGTTTAGTTGTTCCTCTTGAACCTGCAAAAACATATTTACCATCAAAATTAGTGTTTAATATTTGTGCAAGTTCTCCAACTTTTTCATTTATCTCATCCTTGATAGCTGCTCTTTCACTTGAACCATAAGCAGCATTTCCAGAGGATATTATAAGCTCTCTCACTCTTTGAAGTACATTGCCACCTTGATTTAATGCTGTATCTGTTGTGTCTAGCCAATTTATCGTGTCTGTAATATTTGTATTGTACTGGGCATTAGCCTTTATTTCTGTTTTAAGCATCATAGCTCTAGCTACCTTAAAAGGATTATCTGAAGGTCTTCTTATTTCTTTACCAGAGCTAAGCTGACCTTGAATTTTACTTATACCAGTTAAATTTGTACGCATATCTCTCAGAAAATTATCTGATAACATTTTATTAGTAATTCTCATTTTATCACCTCATTTTTCTATCTTATAAGAGAATTTATTATTACATCTAAAAGCTCATCAACAGTAGCAATGACCTTAGCATTAGCTTGATAGGCATGTTGATACTGTACCAAGTTGGCCATTTCTTCATCTAATGAAACCCCTGAAATGCTGTTTTTCATTTCCGTCAGGCTATCAAGCAGCACAACCTGGTTAGAAACTATTCTTTGCGCCTCTTGAGCTTGTATACCTAACCTATCCACTGTATCCTTAAAATAACTATCTAACTTCATACCATTAATATTACTTTCTATCTCCATACCATTATTCTTAAGGGTTGTGCCACCTTTAGTAGTATCAAAAAGATCCCCTCTAGTCTTAATGCTCTCCCCAATATCCTGAACTCTAATTAATATATTTCTTATAGATGCTATTGCTAATGCTCTAGAACCATCTGTTTCTCCATCTTTTATATTTTCATCAGGATATGCATATTCATTATCATGAGTTCTTGTTTTTATTTTCATCACATCATATAATAGTTCTTTATTAAAACTGATGTTTTCTGCAGTAATGTTACTCTCATCTGCCAATACTTTATCTAAGTTAATGAGCTCATTACCGTTTCCATAAATTGCAGTATCAGAATTTAAGAAAAAAGGTAAATAATCCTTTGTGGTAGCTGATACCGCCTCGCTTAATCCACTATGAACAGCATTTACTGAAAAGGCCAGAGACTTAGCAAGCTTATCCAGCTGAGATCTATAATTTCTTATATCTGTCTGGATAGTCATATTTCCTTTTAGTTCTCCAGAGCTTGGCTTAAAGGATTTAAGCTCCATTATATTAATTGTGCTTCCCTTTTTTATTTCTGACCCATCAGCTCTTATAGCAACACCGCTATTGCTTGCCCAAAGCACTCTTCCCTCCTGAAGCTCTGCCAGAGTAGCATCATTAACTCCTGTCACCCTTATGCTCTCTTTATTAGATTCTGAAAGCATATCACCAAGCTTATAATAGTTAATAATATAAGTACTGCCAGAAAGATCTTCGGTGTCCTTCACTATTGAGCTTATATATGAAAATCTTGAAGTGTCACCTCCAACCTCAGAAGATACTAAGGTTGCTGCTCCCATACCTTTATCATCTAAAGGTCTGAGATTTATCCCATCAAAGCCTGCCTTTTCAATGTTAATGTTAAACTTCCCACTTAATTCATCAAGAAGCAAATCTCTGCTGTCCATAAGGTCATTTGGATTACTTCCACTGCTTTTTACAGCCATTATTTCTTTATTCAGGCTTTCTATCTGATTAATAATACTATTAACATCGGATACGTTATTTCTAATTAAGTCTTGAGCATTCTTTTCAAGCTTATTTAGCTGATTGGCAGCATGATTCAAGGCATCTGCTAAGGCTGCGGACTGCTGTGCCACAATAGTTCTGGCATTAGAGCTTTGAGGCTGCTTTGAAAGTTCCTGAAAGCTATCGAAAAACTTGCTCATAAGACTTGATATCCCGGTATCTGATGGCTCATTTATTATAGCTTCAATCTGACCTAGGAAGTTACTTTTTGTACCATACATATTTAAGGTGCTACTCTCATTTCTTATCTGATAATCCACAAAATTATCTCTTATTCTTTCTATAGCTGCAATTTGAGCTCCAGTTCCTAATTGCCCTGCCTCAGAAGGAGTATTAATCCCCGGCATGCCGTGGGGTCTGGTAGTTTCTATAATAGCCCTCTGCCTGCTATAACCTGCTGTATTTGCATTAGAAATATTATGAGAAGTAACATCTAGAGACTTCTGCTGAACATTTATACCTCTTTTAGCAATATTAAAGGTTGAAAATAATCCTGTCATCTCTCCACATCCTATCTTTTAAAGTTTCCTCTTGCATCATAAGTGGCAGTATTTCTATTAGGGTTTATAAAAGCAAGGAGCTTATTTGTAAAATTTAAATTTTGCTTTATTAAAAGATCATTACTTTCCTTCTGAAGCTTTAGCTCCTGCAAAAGTCTCCTTACACTCCTAAAGAGCTCCTCTTCTTCACTCCCCGCCTCAATAATACTTTTCATACTCTTATTGCCTAAAAAGCTTCTTCTTTCTATTTCAAGCTCTGCTACACTTTTATTGATTTTTCTTATTTCTTCTGCTGCTGTTTCTAAAGAAAAAATTTCTTTACTAATAATAAGTCTATATTGCTCCTCTAAAAGCTCCAAGAGCCTTCTCAGTGCATCAATTTCCCTGGTCATTATATCTTTTAATCCACTCATTGTATTATATTCCTCTTTCCTTAATGCTATCTAAAAGACTCTGAGCTGTAAGCCTTGCATCAACGTTATAGGTACCCATCTCTATTTTCTCTTTTATCTCTTGAATTTTTTTATCATCCTTTATAGAAGGAGTATCAAAGTCAAAATTTCTTAAACTTTTAGCAAGATCAGATATTTCTATACTATCTCCCTTTGCTTCCCTTATAGGATTTTCACTCTTACTTTTATTATTAACATAAAGGTTTATAACATTGTTAGAACCTATACCTCTTATATTCATCTAATACCTCCAAAGTAATTCTTCTTATTTTATTATCGGCAAGAAACTCTCTAAGTTTATATTTATCAACACAGTATTTTCCTTACATTTAATTCTTTTCAAAAAAATAAGGAAAGCTGTTAGCCTTCCTTACTCCTTTAAGCTCTTTACCCTTTCAGCATTACTTACGATACTTGTTATCCTAACTCCAAAGCTTTCATCTACAACTACTACCTCTCCGTAGGCGACCTTTTTACCATTTACTAGTATCTCCACTGGTTCTTCTGCAAGCTTATCAAGCTCTACTAGTGATCCAACACCTAAGCTTAGCACCTCTTTAATTGTCTTTTTTGTTCTTCCAAGAACCACAGAAATCTCCAAGGGCACATCCAAGATAAGATCAATGTTCCTATTACTTTGATACACCGCCTCTTCCTTTAAAGGAGTAAATTCTGCCCTCTGTACCTCAACAACCTCATTTAATTTTTCAATATCCTTTTCTTGAATCTTCCTTACCTCCTGGCTACTCTCCCTTTTATTATCATCCTTTGTGTTTATATTATAATCAATTTCAATATCCTCTTCTGTACCCATCATTATTGATATCATATTCTTAGCTGTTTTTATTGGAATTAACTGCATAATTTCGCTATCTACAAGACTTCCAATAGTCATTCGAAAACTAACCTTAATTATAGGCTCATCATCAGTAATGTCAAAACAAATAGGCTCTGTGTTCTCATTCCAAATTCTAGAAGTTGGTGGAGATATATTAATGCCCTTTGAAAGCATCGTTGCCATTGAGGTAGCTGCGGAGCCAATCATCTGATTCATTGCTTCCTGCACAGCACTAATTTCTATTTCTGAGAGCTCTGCTTCCTTTACTGTGCCATCCCCACCCATCATGAGATTTGCAATTACGGATGCGTCTATAGTCTTCATAACCAATACATTTCTTCCAACAATACCAGAGGTATATTCTACCTCTAAAACAATGTTAGGAACCTTAAATTCTTTCCTAAGGTTACCAATAGTCGTTATATCCACCACTGGTGTTGTTATGGTTACCTGCTGATTTATTATTTGGGAAAGGGCTGTGGATGCTGAACCCATGGATATATTCCCAATCTCTCCAAGGATATCCTTCTCCATATCACTTATAATCTCATCTTCTTGAACTTCTTCCTGAAAAACTTCCACCTCATCTGGGGATCCCTTTAAGAGAGCATCGATTTCCTCTTGGGACAAAAACTCGTTACTCATTTTCTTCCACATCCTTATCTATAATATCTAAGACAGTTACTCCAAAATTTTTACCAATCAAACCTGGCTTTCCATAATAACTATTTTCATCCTCAATTTTCAAGGTGATAGGACTTGTACATTTATTATCTAAAGTAATAACATCCTTCATTTTTAGCTTTAAGAAATCATCTACTGTAATATTTGCCTTTCCTAGAACCGCACTTACCTTAACCTCTACTTGATTTAGTCTGTTTCTTATAAGTTCAGAAGATACTTTAATGCTTTCTTCATTATCATTTTTAAACCAATACTGAAGAAGAAGCTTATCTAAATATTTTTCTATGCTTAAATATGGTATGCATAAATTAATAAAAGAACTATTCTTACCCATGTCCACGGAAAAGGTTATTAATGCAACAGGCTCATTAGGTGCTAATGTTTGATTTAAGGCAGGATTTGTCTCCATACTTTCTATCTCTATGGAAACCTCCATTATATCTTCCCATGCTAGCTTAAGATTATTTAATAGCCCAGAGTTTATATTTTTTAGAATATTTTTATCAATATCTGTAAAGTCACGAAGCTTAAACCTTCTTTCCCCATTACCGCCCATAAGCACATCTATCACTTGATTTACGAACTGAGGGTTGGTTTCAAAGAGTATATTACCTACAAAAGGCAGCATTTTAAAAGAGGTCATAATCGTCGGGTTCTGAACTGAATGTATAAACTCCTCATAAGTTATCTGTTGAACAGAAACAAGATTAACCTTAACATTAGTCCTCACCTGAGCGGTAAGATAATTAGAAATAATCCTAGCAAAGTTGTCATGGACTAGTTCCATTGTTCTTATGTGATCCTTAGAGAACTTTTGAGGGCTCTTAAAATCATACAGTTTTACCTTCTGCTTTTCATCCTCTTTAATGATATCCTCTTCAGCGATATCTCCAGATGAAAGTGCTGAAAGCAAGGCATCTATTTCGTTTTGAGATAATACTTCCGCCATGTTTTCCCCTCATTTCTGAACTAATTTAGTAATATCTTTTCAATTTCAATAAAGGTAACTATTCTATCGTTAAAATTTATTATTCCTTTAATATAGGATATTTTCTTATTGTCACCTTCAATTTTCTCTTCTTCTATGTCTATCACTTCATCCACTTGATCTACTGTAAGACCTAAAAGCTCATCATTAATGTTTACTATAATAATGTTACTGTCTTTTTCTCTGCTTCTTTCCATATTCAAAAGCTTATGCATGTCTAATATAGACAAAATACTCCCTCTTAAATTACATAATCCTTTAATATAATCTGGAGCCTTTGGAACAGGAGTTATATTTAACACCTCATTGATTCCAGAAACCTTTGAAGCATCTATAGCAAACTGTTCTTCATTGATTCTAAAAACTACTGCCTGCATAACACTGCCCCCTAGCTAATAGCTTTTCTTATAGCTTCTAATACCCTATCTGCCTGAAAGGGCTTAACAATAAAATCTCTTGCACCAGCTCTTATTGCATCCATTACCATTCCCTGTTGACCCATGGCACTACACATAATTATCCTTGATGCTTGGTCAAAGGCTTTTATTTGTTTAACTGCCTCAATACCATCCATATCAGGCATTGTAATATCCATTGTAACTACATCCGGCTTTTCCTTTTTGTAAATCTCAACAGCCTTAATGCCATTGCTGGCTTCTCCAACAACCTCAAAGCCATTCTTTTCCAAAATATCCCTAATCATCATTCTCATAAAAGCCGCATCATCAACTATTAATACCTTTGTCATTTTATTCCCTCCGATTCTAATTTACACCTAATGCCGTTAATATTTTCTCTAAGGAGCCTGGTCTAGGTACGTAGTAAAAATTAGCTCCTATGTTGTCTACAAAGCTCTCTTCCCCAGAAAGTGAGCTGATACCCCAAAAATTTGTTTTTATCTCTAAAACTCGATCTTCATACTGTGCTGCCTCAATAAACATAGTAGAAAGTATAGCTCCCACCATGTCATAGGCCATTGCAGGTACTGAGGGCAACAAGTTCATATTTGTGAATTTAGCAATGGAATTCATGTATGATGTAGAAACGATATTTCCCAATTCGTTTAATACTGAAATCCCTAAATCACTAAATTCTTCTTCATGTTTTCCCGTTAAAAGCTCAATTATATCTGTTGCTATTCCCTTTTCTAATAAAAATAGAATGTTTCCAGGAGTATCACCTAATACTCTAACCATTACTCCAACTGCTTCATTCTCAGCATAATTATCTATCATATCCTGAAAATTAATTATATCTATACTTGGTACAGACATTTGTATCTTCTTATTTAAAAGCTGCGAGAGTGCTGTAGCTGCATTTCCTGCCCCAATGTTTCCAACCTCTCTCAGTGCATCTAATTGTATTGGAGTTAATCCATGATAATCCATAGCTTCTACCTCCTATTTTGCCAAGGAAGCCGCATCAAGTATCAAAGTTACTAGACCGTCCCCTAAGATGGTTGCTCCAATATATTGATTTAAAGAGCTTAGAGTCTTTCCTAAAGGTTTAATTACAATTTCCCTTTGTCCAAGGAGTGAATCTACCAAAAGTCCTGTACTTTGTTCTCCAATTTTTACTATTATTACGAATTGCTTTCCTTGATGAGTACTCTCAAGCTGAAGCTTTTCCTGAACTCTTATAAGAGGTATTACAGAGTCTCTATATAATATTACCTCTCTATCCTTTGACTTTCTTAATATGTTTTTATGGAAGTCTATAACCCTATCTATATAACCAAGAGAAATAGCAAAAGTTTCACTTCCTACCTTAACCAAAAGAGCTTGTATTATCTGTAGCGTTAAAGGAAGCTTAATTATAAAGCTTGTACCTTTACCTTCCTCACTGGAAACCTCTACGGTACCACCAAGCTCAGTTATCTTTGTTTTTACTACATCCATACCAACGCCTCTTCCAGAGAGATCAGTAACTTTATCATTAGTGCTGAAGCCCTCTAAGAAAATTAAGTTCCGAATATCGTTTGGGGACATGGCATCAGTATTGACTCCTATTCTTTTAGCCTTTTCCTCAATTCTTGCAAGATTTAGTCCTGCACCATCATCCTCTACTTTAATTACACCCTTAGTTCCCTCTTGATATGCTGTTAGCTTAATCCTTCCCACAGGATTTTTACCTGAGGCAATTCTTTCCTCTTTGCTTTCAATTCCGTGATCTGCAGCATTTCTTAAAAGATGTATAAGAGGTTCTCCTATTTCGTCGATTACCGTCCTATCTAGCTCTGACTCGGAACCTTCAATTACAAAATCCATTTCTTTATTAAGCTCAAGAGATAAGTCCCTGATCATTCTTGGAAATCTGTTAAACACAACATCTAAAGGAAGCATTCGAATTTTCATTACTAAATCCTGAAGCTCTGAGGTTGATCTTCCCACTTGCTCTAAAGTCTCATAAATTTCTGTTGATTTATAGCTTTGACTTAGCTGCTCCAGCCTAGTTCTATGTATTACCAGTTCTGAAACCATATTCATAAGCATATCTAATCTTTCTATATCCACTCTTACAGACTGATGATTTCGCTTATGCTCTATAGATCCACCTTTTGTCTTTTGCTTTTCTTTTATATCCTTAGCAGCTGCTTTAGGGATGCTAGCTTCCTTCGTTGCTGCTATTTCATTGAGTGCATTAATAGGGTGATGATTTAATTTCTCTTTAGAATTTCTCACTGGTAAAATATTTATAGAAACTCTTTGAACCTCAGAGATAGCAAGTATACTAGCTTTAATATCCTCTGCTTCCTTAAGACTTGTATACACTAATGAAAATTCTCTGTCAAAGTTTTCATTTTCTATCTCCTCCACTGGTGGCTCTGCTTTCAGTATTTCACCAGCCTCCTCTAAGGCTCTAAATATCAGAAAAGCTCTTGCGGATTTTAAAAGTGTATTTTCACTTAAGGTTATCTTAAGCTCATAGGATGTATATCCTCTTTCTTCTGCCTGCTCCAATATGCTTCTATCATACTCATTAAGTCTTATCTCACTATGATTTATATCTTCTTCTAAAGTATGAATTTCATCATTCTTAGTAGAATCTTCACTTTTCTTTGCCACTTCTTCTAATTCCTCAATAAGCTCAGTTATATCGTAGTCCTCACGATTTTCCGCTTCAATACCCCTAACCAGTCTTTCTAAGGCATCTAAGCAAGAAAAAATAACAGTAACAACTTTTTTGGATACCCTTAATTTCCCATCCCTAAATTCAGATAATATGTCCTCCATTTTATGAGTTAACTCTGCCATTTTTGAATAGCCCATGGTTGCAGCCATTCCCTTAAGGGTGTGAGCTGCTCTAAAAATCTCATTTAATTTATCCATATCCTCGGGATTATTCTCTAGCTCTAAAAGCGACTCATTTAGGCTTTGCAAATTATCTAGGGATTCCTCTAAAAACATGGACATATACTGCATTACATCCATAATACCCCTCCTATATCTTCCTGTAAATAAAGGTAGCTGCTTTTTCAAATCCCAGCTCCTTATAGTTATAAATGCTTTCTGTAGCTCCTACAAATAGTAGTCCTCCAGGCCTTAATGCTCGATAAAATTTTTTATATATATCATTTTTTACATTGCTATTAAAGTAAATCACTACATTTCTGCACACAATAAGATCTAAATCTCTAAAAAAATCATCCAGTATAAGGTCATGTTGTCTAAAGTTAATACTGTTCTTTATCTTAGGACTTACAAAATATTTATCTCCCTCTTGGTAAAAATACTTTTTTATAGTATCTGATGAAATATTTTTCAGTTCATCTAGGGTATATTCACCCCTTCGGGCTTTATTTAATATTGTATTATCAATATCTGTAGCTATTATTTCATGATAATTAATGGAAGATAGCTCCTGTAACAATATGGAGATAGAATATGGCTCAGCTCCTGAAGAACAAGCAGCACTCCAAATTCTAAGACTTCTCTTTTCTTTAAGAAGCTTCTCATTTATTTTCTCCTTTAATTCACTAAAAAGCTCAGGATTTCTAAAAAACTCAGTTACATTAATAGTTATATAATCTAGAAATTTCTGTCTTTGTCCCTCATCCTTTTCCAGAAGTCTTGTATATTCTTGATAGCTTCCTGCACCTACACGATTCATAAGGCTCCCAATTCTCCTATGAAGCTGCACCGGTTTATAAGCAGATAAATCTATCTTAAATTTATTAAAAATCCAGGTTTCAAATCCCTTTATATCCATAATCATCCTCTATCTATTAAAAGTTCCTCTAACCTCTTGGGAATATTCTCAAGGGTTAACACCTCATCTACACAACCAGTTTCAAAAGTTGCCTTTGGCATCCCATAGATTGTACAACTCTCTTTGTCCTCACTGATTGTATAGCCTCCGTATGCTTTAATGTCCACGGTCCCACTGGCGCCATCCTTACCCATGCCTGTAAGTACAACACTTATAACTGCATTTTTATAGTTTTTCGCTGCTGAATGAAAAAGCTTATCTACAGAGGGTCTCACTCCTAAATGCGGTTCCTCTTTATTTAAGGTTATTATTCCTTCAGAAATCTCCATATGATAACCACCAGGAGCTATGTAAACTTTGTTTTTTTCAATTAACTCTCCCATTACAGCTTCTTTAATTTCCATAGGACTAATCTTGTTTAATCTTTCTGCAAATGCCTTTGTAAACCCCTCTGGCATATGCTGAACTACAAAAACCGGCACTTCAAGTTTTCTTTGGATAGAGGAGAATAATTGATTAAGCGCCTTAGGACCACCGGTTGAAGCACCAATTACCAGTGCCTTGTATCCCTCTCTTGGTTTTAAATTTTTCTGTATTCTTCTTCCTAAGGAAGTTATAATAAATGGATTTTTATTTCTTCCCCTTCTCTTTTCCTTTGCCACTCTTATCTTATCTATGAGTTCCTCCTTAAGTTTTGTTATATCTAAGGATATTTGTCCTGATGGCTTTGGTATAAACTCAAAAGCTCCAAGCTCTAGGCATCTCATAGTAATCTCTGCCCCTTTTTTTGATAGACTGCTAAGCATAATGGTGGGAATGTTAAGTTTCTTTTCCCTTAAGACTTTGAGAACCTCAAGTCCATCTATGCCTGGCATTTCCACATCTAAGGTTATAACATCAGGTAGCTCTTTCTCCAGAAGACTAAAGAGCTCTTCTCCGTTTTTTGCAGTGCTTATTACTTCTATATCCTCTGCTTCATTTATCATATCTGATATGATGTTTCTCATTAATATGGAATCATCCACTACAATAACCTTTATTTCTTCCACAGGTATCAACCCTTCTATATTTCTTTAGTTCCTAAGCCTATTATTCTGACAGATACTTTCCCATCAAAGGCGTCAACAATCATCGTTCTTCCCTTATTTCCACCTATATCCATAGATGCAAGGGGTATCCCTTCTCTCTCCAGGGCCTTGATTACAGATTTTCCATTTCTCTCTCCAATATCCAAGTTTACACTCTTATCAACAAAGTTAAACATTGAGGCCCCACCTGCAATTTTTGCCACAAGATTATTTTTACTCGCACCTTCTGTAACCATTCTTTCAATAAGAAGCGGAATAGCCAAATCTGCAAACTTAAGAGGATTTGAAATGTTACTAAAGCCATCACTCTCTGGAAGCATAATGTGGGCAAGCCCTGCTACACCGGTCCTTTTATCATAAAGAGATATTCCTATACATGATCCAAGCCCTATAGTAACAAGCTTTCCAGGATTATGTGTAATGTTCATATCTGCTATTCCAACTCTAACCTCCATTTATTAAATCCCCTGCTGAACTAATGCCTTTTCCTCATTAGTAAGTATTTCTGATAGATTTAGTAAAACTATAATTCTGTCCTTATCTTTTATAATTCCTTTTATATACTTCTTAGAAATTCCATTACTTATGAATAGTGGATTTTCTAAAGAACTTATGTCTATGGTGCTTACCTCTATTACCATATCTACAATAATCCCTACTCTAAAATCCTCTTTTTTTACCACAATAATCTTGTTTTCGGCTTTTATTTTATCTTCAAGGTTAAATCTTCTTCTAAGACTAATAATGGGTAGTATTGATCCTTCATAATTTATTACGCCCTTAACATAGTCAGGTGCCTCTGGTAGCGTTGTAGCTGTCTGATATCCCAGTATTCTTTCCACTTCCATAATATCTGCTGCGTAGTACTCTTCCTCTAAGGAAAATACTAAAATTTTTTCTTCCCTCTTATCCATGGGGATCCTCCCTACATATTAAATTTATCTATATTTACAAGGCCATCCTTGCCTATATAAGCATGAACTTTTTTTGAAGGGATATCTAGGAGCATCTCCTTTTCCCCTAAGATGAAATGTGTATTTTGATAGGACTTCTCTACGAGTATTTCACCTTCTTTTTCTACCTCAAGTCTTGTAACAACTCCTCCAGGACTACCAACAGTAATACAGCTTATTCTCTCCCTGGCGGAAATACTTCCACCTCTAACAGCAGACATTCCAGAAAATATTATATTTTCACCAGCCTTTAGCCTGCTTTGATATAGACCTTTTCCAACTATATATATATCACCAGTGGCTAAAACATCACTGTCTTGGCAATAATTTAAACGAATATAAGATTTATATGACAATTCTTCCTTAAGTTTTGATATATTTCCTAGTAAAAGCTTTCCTATGGTTAATAAATCTTTATAATTCTTAATACCTAAGGGTGCTAGTCCAATTAGTTTATATTGAAGAACCTTTTCTATGGTTTCTTCCTTCAGCCCTGTCTTTTTGTATAAAATAAGGACTTCCTTAGATAGTTTTTCAATATTTTTAAATTTACTATCTAATAGAGCTTTGATAATTTGACCATCACTTCTATCTGACCCAAGTAATCCGTATCTTTTAATTTCTTCTACTGAAGAAACCATATCCTTTAATGAGCTTGCTATATCGTTATATAGCTTTATAAAGGTAAGCTTACTATTATCACCACCTCCTGCGGTGATTTTTGAACGTAATACACTTCCCTTAATATTGATACTCCCCAGAGAGGTAATTTCAGCTTCCTCAACAGAACCTAATATCTCTACATCTCCTCCTGCATCTACTTTCATCCCAGGCATTACAGAGCCATAAATTTTTACATTCCCACTAAATTTAATACTCCCGCTTTGGATGTCCACATCGTTCTTGTGCTCATATATTTCATTTACTTCAATTAATCCGCTTTTATAGGAGGGTTTACCAGCTATAGATGCAATAATTGAACCATCAGGCTGAAGTACGCAGCCCCTACCAGCTTTAAATATTATAAGCTTAGCCCTTTTTCTTGAAATATTCCTTCCAAAAACATCATTTCCATCTCTTCCTTCACTACCTTTTATAAGCTCTGCTATTTTCTGCCCTGGAAGGACAGATTCTATTAGAGAGAATTCCTTATAATTGATAGCACCATCTGCATTCAGAGAATCCTCTGTGCTAGATCCTTTAAATCTCAATACAACCTTATCAGGAATATCATCTATTGGCGGCATTCCTTTAGCAATTAAATATTTTCCAGGACACTTAAAGCCTTTCTTAAAAGCTTCCTCTAATACAGGACTCTTAATTTTATAAGAATCAAATAGTTTTTTTACCTCTTCCCGAATGTTAGATCCTTCTAAAGGATTCTTAGCTTTTTTATCTTCGTATAAAGCAAAGGAAGAAGCCTTCCCTTCCATAGCAGTCTCATCTTCAACTGAATAATCAACAATAAGGTAGGCTTCTAAATTATCCTTAGTTATTTCTAACTTTAATTTCTTAGAGTTATCTTCAGTATTGCCAAGCTTATTTTCGCTCATTCCCTCACCACTTTTCAGCACTAATTGAAAAATAGTCCATTATTAATGTTCTGTAATATATTTTTCTATACTATTATCGTAGAGTTTCATAAGTTTTTTAACTAATAAATTGCATACTGAGTTAAATTTTATTAAATTAATGCTTTTTATAGGCAAAATTTTGGGAGAGGTACCAGATATAAAAGCCCCATCATAAATCTTTAAAGTGTTTATATCTATGAATTCTTCTACAACCTCTATAGAATTCCCCTTCGCTAGTTCAATAATTTGCTCCCTGGTTATTCCGGGAAGCACCGCCTCTAATGGAGATGTAATTAATTTATCACCCTTTACAAAAAAGATATTTGATTTACTTCCCTCGGTTATTCTATTGTGTCCATCTACTAAAATTGCCTCATAAGCCTTCTCTTCCTTAAGCTTCTCATCTACTCTTTCCCTAAGACCGCTATTAATAACCTTTGCATTAGGATTTTGTCTTTCTTCATGAAAGAGTATAGTGTGTACTCCTTCACTGTAAAGCTTCTCCTCTGGATAGCTATGAGGAATATAATATATATATATGTCTTCCTGCTGCCCGATAAAATTTAAAATAATTTTTATGTTTCCTTCTGAAAATTCGTTTGCTTCTATAACCTTCTTTATCTTATTTAATATTATATCCTCCGAATATCGGCTTTTTAAGTCTAGTATACTAAGTGACCCTTGGAGTCTTTTGTTATGCTGTTCCATGAAAAGAGGTACTCCATTAATAATCCTTATAACCTCATAAAGTTTTTTTCCTTCTTCAGGAATATAAAAATCCATCTCTTCCTTTATTTCTCCATTTTTAAGAAAATATTTTTTAGTAGTCCTTTCCATTATCCATCCTCCTTACTTCCATCTTAAAATTTCAATAGTATCATGTTTCTTTTTATAGTTGATTAGATAAGCCTTGCCAACTAAATCAAATAAAGGTTTATCGGAAAGGGAATCTGAAAACATATAGGAACTCTTAAAGTCTACCTCTACATTTTCTATCTTTAAATCTTCCATAAGCCTTTTAACCTTTTCCTCGCCTTTGCAATTTTCACCCTCCATGCTTTTTGAATGATAGCCACCAGTACATATGTATCTAGTTCCTATGATTCTATCAACTATCGCTAAGTTATATAGCTCCTTCAAGTAAAACTCTGGGCTGGCTGAAATTAGATATATTTTATATCCATCACTCTTTAGCTTTTTCATCATAGTTATTGCATCCTGATAAATTATCTTGCTTAAACGATCTCTATAGAAGCCTTTAATGAGCTTTTCCATTTCTTTTTCTTCAATACCATCAATAAATTTCAAAAAGGTTTCCTTAGACTGCTTCTCATTATAGATACCCATAACATATAATAAGCCTGAAAAGACTGCCCTAGGAATATAAATAATATTTTTAGGGTTCTTCTTTAAAGCATATTTAAAAAGTTCTATAGAGGTTTCCTTTTTTGTAAGTGTATAGTCTACATCAAAAATTGCTAATTTCTCCATTAGTCACCCTCCTTTTAAAAATAGTATATCAAATTTTAAGTCCTTAATATACACACTAAAAAAAACGGTGCTTTTGCACCGTTTTTTTATTCTTGCTATAGAGATTTATTCTTCCTCACTATTAAGCTCTTGATAGTATGCAGTAACCTCTTCAAATTCACTATCCTCAGGTACTACAAGTTCACCATTTTCTCCCTCGGACTTGAATAAATATACTGAACCATCATTAGGATTCTGAACTAAAACATATTCACCTTCCTTGTATTCAAAAGCATCTACTACCTGACAAGAAATTACGTTCCCTTCTTCATCCTCAAGATCAACTACAAAGCTATCGTGATCATGGTCATGCCCACAGCCACAGCCTTCATGATCATGTTCGTGGTCATGTCCACAGCCACAGCCTTCATGATTGTGTTCGTGTTCATGATCATGCCCACAGCCACATTCTTCTTGATTATGTCCGCAACCACATTTATTCATTTCATTATCACTCATAATAATTCTGACTCTTATAGTAAAAGTCAGATTTTCACCTCCTTAAAGTTCATGTATTAATTCTACCCTTAAAACCTAAAATATAAAAGGGTTTATTTGATATTTTAATAAAATATTGCATTTTTACCCTTATTAAATTCTTAAATAATATTTTTTCAAAAAAATAGGAGCCTTTCCGGACAGGCTCCTAAAGATAAATTTACATAATATAAAAACACACACACATTTATAAATATTACCACACACAAAGCTCATAAATTTGAATTTATTACACACAAGCTTAAAATTAATTTTTAAATATCAAGATTTAATCACCGATATTTCTATTCCTGAGCTGCCAATCTCTTATAGTTTTCAAGTCTTTCCATAGCATCCTTTTCAGTCTTCTCAAATAAAGCATCTGCTGCTTCTGGATAAGCCTTTGCTAAGGAAGCATATCTTACTTCTCCCATTAAGAATTCTCTAAAGTCTGCTGTAGGCTCCTTTGAATCCATGAAGAAGGATTTCTTTCCTTGCTCCTTAAGAGCTGGGTTATATCTGTACATACCCCAATATCCGCACTCAACAGCTCTCTTTGATTCAAGCTGGCTGTTGCCCATACCTAACTTTAATCCATGGTTTATACATGGTGCATAAGCTATGATTAGGGATGGTCCTGGATAAGCTTCAGCTTCAGCTATTGCCTTAAGAGTCTGATTCTTATCAGCACCCATGGAAATCTGAGCAACATATACATAACCATAGGTCATTGCCATCATTCCAAGATCCTTTTTCTTAGTTCTCTTACCACTAGCATCAAATTTAGCTATTGCAGAGGTAGGAGTTGCTTTTGAAGACTGTCCACCAGTATTTGAATATACTTCAGTATCAAATACAAGAACATTTACGTCTTCTCCAGAAGCTAGAACATGGTCTAATCC
>JAEXZL010000150.1 GCA_023451395.1 Bacillota bacterium
CTATAAGACATGGTATTTCCAGAGCATTATTAAAAGCTGATGAAAGCTTAAAGCCGGAGTTAAAAAAAGCAGGCTTTTTAACAAGAGACCCAAGAATGAAGGAAAGAAAGAAATATGGTCTTAAGAAAGCAAGAAGAGCTCCACAATTCTCAAAGAGATAAGAAGCTATATTTTCAAAGGAGAAGTTGCAGCGCAGCTTCTCCTTTTGCTTTATCTATTACATAAAAGAAAAATTGTATGCTGCCATATTTAAAACTTGGCTAATTTATGATAACAATATTAATTAACATATAACTAAATACAATTGATAAAATGTATATATGGAGGTATTCAAATTTGGATGCAGGGAATTTCAATTTAGTGTCCACCTTGATTGGATTAATTGGAGGCTTAGGACTATTTTTATATGGAATGAAGCTAATGGGAGATGGTCTTGAAAATGTAGCCGGGGATAAATTAAAAAATATCCTTGAAAAGGTTACATCAAATCCCATTTCTGCGGTAATAGTAGGTACACTAGTTACAATGGTTATACAAAGCAGTAGTGCTACTACTGTAATGGTGGTTGGTTTCGTAAATGCAGGACTTATGAACCTTTATCAGGCTGCTGGCATTATTATGGGTGCAAATATAGGAACTACAATAACTGCTCAATTAGTTGCATTTGAATTAGATCAGATTGCACCAATAGCTGTGGGCTTAGGTGCTGCCTTCATACTTTTTGCCAAGAGTAAAAAAAGAAGAGATCTTGGAGGTATAATCCTAGGCTTTGGTATCTTGTTTATGGGGATGAGCTATATGAGTGATGCTTTAAAGCCTATTTCTCAAACCCCCCAATTTACTCAAATAATTTTAACTATAGGAGATAATAAATTCCTTGGAATATTGACAGGGCTTGCTTTAACAGCAGTAGTTCAGAGTTCCTCAGCTACTACAGGTATTTTAATAGCTCTTGCTAGTACAGGAGCTATGGGAATAAATGTTGCACTGCCTATAATCTTTGGTTGCAATATAGGTACTTGTGTAACTGCACTCCTTGCTTCAGTGGGAGCTTCCAAAACGGCTCATAAAGCAGCATTTATACATTTAAGCTTCAATGTTTTTGGTACATTGCTCTTTATTCCTTTCATGGATATAATAGGGAGCATAGTACAGGTTGTTAGCCCTGGAAATGTATCAAGACAGATTGCAAATGCCCATACTATTTTTAATGTTTCAAATACCTTAATAATGATACCTTTTATTAAATATCTAATTCTTCTAGTGAATAAATTCATTCCTGGAGAAGATGAAATAGAAAAAATAGGACCCAAATATCTTGATGAAAGACTTCTTGAAACTCCTATAATTGCAGCAGGACAGGTTATAAAGGAAACTATAAGGATGGCAAACAAAGCCAAAGAAAATTTGCAAATTTCCATAGAAGCCTTTAATGATGAAAATGAAGAGCTTGTTAGAAAGGTGTATGCTAACGAAAAGCTAATAAATGTTCTTGAAGAAAGCATAACTGAGTATCTTGTGAAGCTTACAAAGACTGCTATCTCAGATAAGGAGCATAGCATAATTCAGGCTACTTATCACGTGGTTAATGATATTGAACGTATTGGTGACCATTCAGAAAATATTGCCGATGCAACCCTTGAAAAGATAAATCGAGGACTTGGATACTCCCAAGAGGCTAGAGAAGAGTTAGATATTATGTATAACTATACTTTAAAGGCTTTAGAGGTAGCTATAGATGCTTACGGAAATAGAGATACAGCAAAAGCTAAAGAAGTATATCCTTTGGAGCAAAAGGTTGATGAATGCCAAAAGAAATATAAAGAGGCTCATATAAGAAGACTTAATGAGGGAACCTGTAATGCATACTCAGGCGCACTTTACATAGATGTTTTAAGTAATTTAGAGAGAATAGGCGATCACTCTATGAATATAGCAGAGAGTATACTTGATAATAATGTAGATTAATATTGTAGTAAGAAATAATAATATATTTTCGAAAAATTTTCTATGAAATAGGAGTACCATTATATTATGGTACTCCTGCTTTTTATTTTAAAAGTTTTTATTAAATATAGAAAATATATTAAAGCTTCAACTTATTAACTAAAAAAGCTGGGATTTGCTTCTGATACTTATATTTAGATTAATCTTGCAAATACTACCCTATCCACTGCAATACTACCACCTGTACCACCAGAGGATTTGGTGAATTGGATTCTGGCCTTAGTTGCAGATCTAGGAGCTGTCTCTGTAATACCAGAGTATACCAGCCATGCATTTAGCTGAAATATAAATAGTGGTACAATTATACTTAGTCCAAGGCCAATCTCCTTATTTTCTTCATTTAGCCAAGATACCTTTGCGATTAAGTCACCATTGGGGAAACGTCCACCGAAGTACAAAAGTCCAAAGTTTAACAGATAAGAGTTTTCTGATGAAGAGGGAAGGGAAACGTCTTGATATAGTACTCCGCCTTCTTGAGAAATAATTGCAGCCACATTTCCTGAATATGCTCTATCAGTAACAAATGGTAAGGTGTTTATAACAGACCAGTTGTTTAAGCTTAATCCAGTTTCAAAGCTATAATTTTCTATTAAGTTATCAGTAATTACTGCAGCCAATAAAACATGATCGATGATAAGTCTACCAGGAGTAGTACTTGCAGTGGTGGAAAATAAAACTCGTACCTTTACAGCCTCTATAGGAGCTGAATTACTTATATCCAAATAGCTTAATAAATTTGCTTGAAGACTTAGGGTTGCTGGTTGTATAGTAAAATCTAGACCTGGTAATCCTATTTGGTTGTTGTTTGAATCCAGCCAAAGCAGACGGACATTAAGAGAAGAGGTAAGGTTACTTATAACAGCAAAGCTGAGGAGAAATGGTGATCTCCGAAGAAAATTATTTAAGGGAATATCCTGAGATAGGCTTCCCTCCCCATTGCTTTCTGCTGCAGCAGCACCCTCGAGCATTACTGAAAAACCAGTATTGAATCCATTTGCGGTCCAACCAGTAAGGCCATTCTCGAAGCTTGGATTTTGAAGTAGATTAGCGGTTTTAACAGGTGTTAGAATAATATTATCAATAGCCATTAGATTAATGGCTACACTGCCATCTCCCTTGCTTAGTAGGAATCTAGCATAGGCAGCTTCAGGGGGAGGGGTATCAGTAATATCATAGTAAGTGGTTCTTCCATTATTATTTAAAGCTCTACTTGAGATAAATCCTCTAAGCCCAGAAGCTATAACATTATATTGCTTATCTAACCATAAAATCTGTACTACCAAGTTACCAAGACCTATAATAGGAGTGCCTACTTCACCATTATATAAGATAAGACTTAGTAGTAAGGGGTAAGGATTATCCTTATTTATAGGAACATCCTGTGATATACTAGCTACCCCTGATGCTAAAATTGCTACCTGAGTTCCTTCAGCAGGGGTATCATTGGAAGTCCTTGCATTGTTTGAAGTCCAAAACTCAAGTCCATTTTCAAAGCTAGGGTTTTTAAGCAAATTTCCCTTGAATATAGAGCTATCCAATTCATAATAAGAGCCTTTATATTTATTAGATCCATTTAAAGAATAGTTTTCTGAATTGTAATAATTCTTGCCTTCTATCATTTTTTTGACAAACTCCCTTCAACAGTATATTACATAATATTCAAAATTAATGTATAGGTTTCTAAAATATTTTAAATAATAAAAGGATATTAGTTTGAAATAGAGCAGGAGAATCAAAATAAAATGATTCTCCTGTTTTTAAATTTAATTTTTTTATTGAACTTTTATGAAGCTTACCAAGGCATTTGATTTATAAGTGATAGATTATTTTTCTAGATTAGTCTTGAAAATATAACTTTATCAACTTTTAAAAAGCCTCCTGGGCCTCCAGAAGTTTTTGTGAATAGAATCCTAGCCTTAGTAGCTTCCCTTGGCACTCTTTCAGTAATACCTGAATATACTAGCCAGGTATTTTGCGGAAAAATAAATAGAGGAATAACCATACTTAGTCCAAGGCCTATTTCATTATCCTCATCGTCTAGCCATATAACTCTTACCATTTTATCGCCAGTGGAAAGAGGGGTGCCACTGAAGCCAAGAGCATAATTAAGAATATATGACTTTCCAGAAGAGGAGCTCAGAGAAACATCTTGAAATAAAGAAGCTCCTGCAGTACTCATCTCAGCCACTCGTAGCCCTGCATAAGCTGTAGTAGAAACTACTGAAGTAGTGTTCACAGATGTCCAACCGGTTATGCCACTTTCAAAACTGGGGTTCTCAACTAGATTATCCGCTGCTACAGCGGCTAACAGTACGTGATCAATTCTAAGAAATCCTGGAGTAGGGGGGGTAGAAGAAGAGAATAGTACTCTAGCTTTTACTGCACCTAAAGGTTTTGGATTACTTATAGCTAAATAGGTTAGATAGTCATTCTGGGTGTCAATGGTGGCACCTTCTATTGTGAAGTTAATTCCAGGCTGATCTATTTGATTATTTGCTCCGTCCAGCCATATGAGTCGAACAGTGAGTGAAGCGGAAAAACCGCTGAAAACTGCAAAGCTCAGTAAAAAAGATGTGCCTCTTGGAAGAACTTCAATTGGGACATCCTGAGATAAGGTTCCTGCTACAGTAG
>JAEXZL010000161.1 GCA_023451395.1 Bacillota bacterium
AGATTACTTCTATGAAGAAAGTGAAAAAAAAGCGGGTTGATCTATATAGAATAGAGCTGATAAATTCTTTTTCAAGAGAGCTTAATGCCTCACCTATGGATTATAATGAAGCTAAGGCTGAGCTTAAAAAAATAAAAGCAGCTCCAAATTTCACCTTCTCAGTTAGAACAGTTGCTGCCTGTATGACAGGGTTTATTTATACACTGTTTTTTCAGGGGTCTTTTTTTGATGCCCTTGCAGCTATAATCGTATGCCTTTTAGTATATGTACTTCTAGAAAAAATCTCTCAACTAGGCTTTTTTCAGTTTTTGGAGTTTTTTTTGGCAGGGCTTTTTATTGGTGGATTAAGCATTCTTTTTAACAGTATATTTCCAAGTATTGATGAAGGTCAAGTTATTACTGGGGCTATAATGATTCTTCTTCCTGGGGTAATACTCACAAATGGGATAAAGGAAGTTATTTATGGAGAGTTTTCTGCAGGAGTTACTAAATTTTTTGAAGCACTTATTATTATAACCGCAGTGAGTGTCGGTATTGGTACCGCTCTCTTTCTTAGAATTAATGCATTTAATTAGGAGGATAGGATTATGCTTATTAAAATGACTGCTCTGGCTTTTTTAGGCAGCGTTTTTCCTGTAATACTTTTTAATATTGATAGAAAAAAAATCTTTTGGGCAGGTCTTGGTGGTGCCTTAGCTTATTTAGCTTACAGCATAGCCTTAGATAGCTCTGGAAGTCAGGTGTTATCATCCTTTTGGGGAGCCTTTACTGTAAATATTTATAGCGAGCTTATGGCAAGAATTAAGAAAACTCCTGCTGCAATGTTCTATGTTCCAGGCATCTTTCCACTGGTTCCAGGAGTCACTGCTTATAGTACCATAAGCCTTATTGTTAATGGTAGCTATAGTGAAGCCATGTCCATGGGAATGCTTACCCTTGCCTTAGGTGGTGCCATAGCCTTTGGTATTATGCTTTCCTCTACCCTTATAAAGATTGGCTTTAATATAATCAGAGTTATTAAGTAATTTTATAAATGTGGAACCTTTTAAGAATTAATTAATATACTGTATTATAAATTCTTAAGAGGGGCTGAGCTTTAATGACCATTGCCTTTTTTGCCCTTTTAATGTCCTCAGGAGGGTACATCTTTTATCTTCTAAATAAACTTGAGCTTCAAAGAAAATATATCATAGCATTGAATAGAGAAAACACCTCACTAAAGAAGACCTCCTGGAAGACTAAAGACCTTAAAGAAATCACCGTAGAGTTTTTGGACTGTCCCTGCATTGAAGGGACAATAAAATATGATACAAAGCTATTCTTTACTCCCATGGACTGGTCCCCCTATCTAAGAAAGCTTTCCAAATCCACGAAGATTAGGATTTTAGAACGTAGCAGAATTGACGGACGGACCTGGTATTATGTAGAACTTTTTACTCCCAAGCGCCTAAACGGCAGAGGTTGGCTTCTCAGCGAGGACGTACTAACCAACGAAGACATACGCCTCCTAACATAAATTATATTTTTCTCCTTTCTCTGGTGCCTGTCACCACCGGTGGTGACAGGCACCAGAGAAAGGAGATTTTTTCTAATTAATAACTTTATAGTTTTGCTGTAATTCCTTATAATTAGCTGTAGGGAAGATTAAAGCATGTGAAAAAAAAGTATTACTTAGAACTTAATAAATTCCTTAAAAACATCTATCTTTCACTAGGAAGGGAGAACTTATATGATAAGAAGAATGGATAACTCTGATCTTCATAAGGTTATGGATATATGGCTTAAATGTAATATATCTGCCCACAGCTTTGTTGATAGGAGCTATTGGGAGGATAATTTTGAGATGGTTACTGAGCTTATTCCAAAAGCTGAGATATGGATATATGAAGAAGGAAAAAATATATTGGGCTTTGTGGGCATTATTGAAAAGGGATATATTGCTGGTATTTTTGTAATGAATGGTTTTCAGGGAAGAGGAATTGGCAAAGCACTTTTAAATAAATGCAAGGAGCTGTATCCTGAATTAAGCCTATCAGTATTTTGCAAAAATGCCCAGGCACTAGACTTTTACATATCTCAGGACTTTACTATAATAGCTGAGGAAGTTAATGAAGATACCCATGAAAGAGAATTTATCATGAAATGGCAAAAATAATAAGGTGCATCTTTTCTACTAATAGGAATATCCTTTTAGAGAAGATAAGATGCACCTTTTATATTTTATTATAAAATAACCATTCTATTGGAATATTTTTAAATCTTATATCTACGGCTTATACCTCTGGCTTATAGCCTAGCACTCTCATAGCATTTAATACTGCTATTAGAGCAACACCTACATCTGCAAAAACTGCTGCCCACATGGAAGCCATGCCTATTGCTCCAAGTAAAAGCACTATGGCTTTTACACCTAAAGCAAAGATAATGTTCTGCCATACAATCTTTCTGGTATTTTTAGCTATCATCACTGCTGAAGCAATTTTTGAAGGCTCATCGGTCATAATTACTATATCCGCTGCTTCTATGGCTGCATCGGAGCCTAAGCCTCCCATAGCTATACCAATATCAGCCCTAGCTAAAACCGGTGCATCATTTATTCCGTCACCTACGAATACCACCTGGCCTTTACTGCTTCTGCTCTCAGTAATAAGTTCAAATTTATTAACCTTATCCTGAGGGAGAAGTTCTGAATAAACCTCATCTAAGCCTAAGTTTTCACCAATAGCCGCAGCTACCTTTTTATTATCTCCTGTGAGCATTACAGTTCTTTTAATACCTAGTTTCTTAAGGGCCTCTATGGATTTTTTAGAATCCTCTTTAACCTCATCGGAGATTAAAATATATCCAGCATACTTTTTATCTATAGCCAAATATACTATGGTTCCAGGTACTTCTTGTACATTAAAGGTTATTTTTTCCTTATTCATGAGCTTAGCATTACCTGCTAAAACCTCTTTGCCTTTAACTATCGCCTTAGTACCATGACCTGGTATTTCTTCATAGTCCTTAACTAGACCCTTATCCACTTTCTTTCCATAGGCAGCTATTATGGAGGTAGCTATAGGATGATTAGAATAGCTTTCTGCTAAGGCTGCATATTCTAAAATCTCATCTCCTTCAAAACCATTAAAGGTCTTAGTCTCAGAAACCTTAAAAACTCCCTTTGTCAAGGTACCTGTCTTATCAAAAACAACTGTTTCTATATCATTAAGTGCCTCTAGATAATTGCTTCCCTTTACCAAAATACCATTTTTAGATGCACCACCTATTCCTCCAAAGAAACCAAGGGGTATTGAAACCACAAGGGCACAAGGACAAGAGATAACAAGGAAGATCAATGCTCTATAAAGCCAATCAGAGAATATTGCTCCTTCTATAAACAAAGGTGGTATTATTGCCAATAAAGCAGCAGTGATAACAACTACAGGAGTATAATATCTTGCGAACTTTGTTATGAAATTTTCTGTAGGAGCTTTTCTGCTGCTGGCATTTTGCACTAAGTCAAGAATTTTTGTAACAGTAGATTCGCCAAAGCTTTTAGAAACCTTGATGTTTATTACACCATTTTTATTGATAAAGCCACCTAGAACCTCACTGCCCTTTTCAACCTCACGAGGTACTGATTCCCCTGTTAAAGCTGAAGTATCTACCATGGAGTAGCCATCTATTATAGTTCCATCTAGTGGAAGCTTCTCACCAGGTTTAACAACAATTATGTCTCCAACCTTAACCTCCTCAGGTGCTACTCTGATTTCCTTTCCATCCACCAGCAGATTAGCATAATCAGGTCTTATATCCATAAGATCTGCAATGGATTTTCTAGAACGGTTAACAGCCATATCCTGGAAAAGTTCTCCAATCTGATAAAAGAGCATAACAGCAGCTCCCTCCGGGAACTCTCCAATGGCGAAGGCTCCAATTGTAGCTATAGTCATTAGAAAATTCTCATCAAAAACCTGTCCTCTTGTAATGTTCTTAAAAGCTCTTAATACAACCTCTCCTCCAGCAAGAAGATAGCTTAAAAAGTATAATAGCATCTTTATTCTTTCTGAAAAGTCAAAGGCTGAAGCTACAGTGAAGAATATTGTCGCTACTGCAAACTGAAGTATCTCCTGAGTAAGCTCTTCATTTCCTTCTCCTTCTGATGCATTTCTTGAGGATTCGTGACTGTGACCATGACTATGTCCATGACTATGACCATGAGAGTTATCACCAGAGTGGCTGTGCCCTGCTTTAGAGGAGCTTCTATAATCTCCTCCAACATCCTTTACCACTACATCTGGCTCCAGTTTTTTTATAATATTCTTAGACTCCTTTATTACTCTCTCATAGTCTCTAGGAGTATTAAGCTCTATAGACAGCTTCTTAGTGGCAAAGTTCACAAAGGCTCCCTCTACTCCGGATATACCCTGTACTTTATTTTCTATCTTAACAGCACAATTAGCACAGTGTAGATTCTCCAGAATAAACTCATGTCTTTCTTTATTACTTTCAGTGCCATGTTTTATATTTTCTTCCTGGTTATTTCCATCAAAATTCAGTACTTTTTTATTGTTTTCTGTCATATCTATTCACTCCTTTTATCGCTCTTGCACATGGACAAGTCCCTGATCAAATATACTTTTAACGTGATTATCGCTTAAGGAATAATAAACTACCTTACCCTCTCTTCTATATTTCACAAGATTTGTCTGCTTTAAAACCCTCAGCTGATGAGATATAGCTGATTGAGTCATGGAAAGAGCTATTGCTAAATCACATACACACATCTCTGCCTCAAAAAGTGCTGATAATATTCTTACTCTAGTACTGTCCCCAAAGACCTTAAATAATTCAGCTAAATCATAAAGAAGCTCATCCTCCGGCATTCCTGCTTTGACCTTATCTATGGCATCCTTATGGATAACATTACATTTACATACCTCTAAAGATTTATCTTCTAATTTGTTCATGCTATCACTCCCAGCAAACTATAAATATTTTACCATTATTTTACATTAATATCATTAGTTAAATATATTTTTATAAAATTAATTATATGTTCATATGAGCAATTGCTCATATGTTATATTTATATTATATGCTTCAACAATATATTTGGTCAAGCTTTTTCAAAGTTTTTTAAAATATTTTATTAAATTTATTTTTTTAATTTATTGACAAAATATGATATAAAAGAACTAGTAAAGAAAGTCTAAATGGGGTGCTGCATATGCTTAAAAATAATAAATATGTGAAAATAGCTATGATTGTTTTATTCCTAGCACTGATTGTAACGGTATTTATTGGAGAAAGTAAGCTCAATAATGATAAAAAACTTATTACTAGCTTAAATAGAGAAATTAATAAAGAAACAAATAACAATAAAAAGGAAGAAGATGAAGTGACTTTACCCGAAAATACGTGAACTGAATCTCAAAGGCCTTCTGAAAATGATGAGAAAGATAGCATTACAATAGATGGAATAGTAT
>JAEXZL010000180.1 GCA_023451395.1 Bacillota bacterium
GCATAGCCCACAAGCTTTCCTCCGCTTCCTATTACTCTATGACAGGGAATGAAAATAGGAATGGGATTTTTATTATTAGCCATTCCCACCGCTCGACAGGCCTTTACATTTCCTACCTTTTCTGCAATGGCCTTATAGCTTGCTTTTTCACCATAGGGGATTTCCATAAGTGCCTTCCATACCCTACCTTGAAAATCTGTTCCCTTAGGCTCTAGCGGCACAGTAAAGCTAGTTCTATCTCCTAAGAAATACTCTGAAAGCTCCTCCCATGCTCTTTTCAAAAGAGCCGTTTCCTTAGTAGCAACATCCTCAATGTCTATCTCTCCGAAGAAAACATGGGTTATGGCCTTTCCGTTTTCTAATATAGTTAACTTACCTATAGGTGTTTCATAAACAAATTTAGCAGACATTTCCACACCCCCTTTTAATATATTTTATAATATTTTTGTAACTTTGTCTTATGGATTATCACAGTTCAATTTTTTCTTTACTATTATAAACCTTTAACAAAAAATGTCGATAACTATATGTAAGATTTAACCAAAAATACACTTTTTATAAATTAAGGAGGGATTGTATCAATGTATAACATTCAAATTAACACAGAAAAAAAGGTTTTATATGCTTTTGCTGAAGGTTTTCTTAACTTAGAGGACGCAAACGGTTTTATTAAGGATTTTAAAGAAAAAAGCAGCAGTATAAACTCTAAAGATTATAGCTTATTAATTAATACTAAAAACCTAAAACCTGCAACTCCTGAAATTGCTGATAAAATGGGAGGTTTAATCCTTATGTATATAAACACCCCTTTTAAAGCAAGATATGCCTTAAAGCTTGACTCTGCAGTAGGACAAATGCAGGTTAACAGAGTAGGTAAGACTATTCCAGGCTTTGATACAATAAAGTTTGTAGACACCGAAGGAGAGGCTTATTTATTAATAGGCTAAATTTAAAAAAGGACTAATCCATAAGGATTGGTCCTTTATCTCTTAATATATATACAATACTGATACCATATTAATTCCTGCTCCCACAGAGGTAAGAGTAAGCTTATCTCCTTCTTTAAATTTCCCAGAAGACTCCGCAGCATGATATGCCAGGAAGGGGCTCGTGCATCCAGTATATCCATATTTATCTCCATAATAAATATTCTTTTCTAATGGCTCCTGAAGCTTTTCCAGAGTCATAATCCCATCAGCCTTTGAAAACTGAGAAAATATATACCAATCAACATCCTCAGTGGAGAGGCTATTATCAACCAAAAGCTCCTTTATAAGAGTGCTCCATTTCCCTGAAAGATAAGAAAAATCAAAGGGATTCCACACAAGCTTCTTTTCCTTATCCGGTACATCATCCTCATAAATCCTTGAAAAACCACAGTAAGGAAAACGAATATTATCTGCTTCAGAAACATCTGCAAGATAATTAGCTCCAATAAAGCCGCTTATCCTATCATCCTGCTGTTTTTCCAATATTATTGCTACACTGGCATCGGTGGTAGTTGGATAGGTTACAGTACAATCCTCATTTAAAATATTGCTTATATGAAGTGAACCCACAACTATGGCTCTATTAAGCTTAGGGTTAGACTTCATCTGATTTGACATCTGGTCTAAAGCCACAAGCATACCGGTACAGTTAGAATTAATATCATAAGCAACCTTCAGTTTATCAAGAGACAGCTTATTCCCTAAATATACAGCATTTGATGGAAATAGATATTCAGGGGTATCACTTACAAAAATCACAGCATCAATATCTGAAGCCTTAAGAGATATCTTCTCTAAAGCCTCTCTGCAGGCCCCTTCAGCCATAGTAATAGCATTTTCATAGGAATTATCAATACGATAAACCTTCTCCTTACCCATATGATTTAATAGCCCTTCTACCTCTAAAGCCATTTCATTAAAATGCTCAATAAAATATTCCTTATTTATTTCCTTTTTACCATGAACTAAGCCTGTACTTGTGATTTTCACGTTTGTATACAACATTATACCACTCCGATTCTAAAAAATAATTGTATTGCAAACTTTATAACTATAAAAAGTTAACAATACAATTATTATATCGTTACATTTAACCATTAATTTACAGTATATTACTGTAATTAAATAATTTAAAAGCCCTTAGCTGATATTTTCCTTATGCAAAATGAACTCCAGCAAAGCCTCGCAGCCCTCATAAACATCATCATAGGTTAAATCAAAATTACCAGTATACCAGGGATCTGCAATATCCCTTGGACTCTTTGAATAATCCAGAAGCCTTTTTACCTTATTTTCCCTATCATTCCCGATTATCCTCAGGATATTTTTAACATTCATCCTATCCATAGCAACGATATAATCATATTCCTTATAATCCCTCTTTGTAAGCTGAACTGCACATTTACCTGCTGTAGAAACACCATATTTCTTTAATTTATTTCTAGTTCCAGGATGAACAGAATTTCCTATTTCCTCAGTGCTGGTTGCTGATGAGGCAATATAAAAATACTCCCTTAAGCCTCTTCTTTCCACCATATCCTTAAAAACAAATTCTGCCATAGGTGAACGGCATATATTCCCATGGCAGACGAACATTACTTTTATCATGTTTCATAACTCCTTATATCTTCATTTTTCCTTGATTTTAAGGCATTTCTACAACTTATGGTTTTCTAGTTGTTTATGTATCTTTTTATAAATTCTCATGTTTTAGCAGTCAAAAATTGTAAAATAAGTTGTAAAGCTGTGCCTGTTTTACAACTTTACAACTCATTACAACCTACTGATTACATACCGCTTTCATCTCTTTTTGAATATCATCAAAGTCTAAATACGTGTAAGCATTCAAGGTTACACCTATATCCGAATGTCCCATGATTTTCTGCAATGTCCTTGGGTTCATACCCGACTTTACCATGTTAGAACAAATGTGTATCGGCATACATGAGGTGTTACCTTTGGCATTTCCACCTTGTAAATCTTATTATATTTCTCGCAGATATGTTGGAAATATTTCTCCCAATGTAACGCAACCATTGACATACCGTTCTTGTCCAAATACAGAAATCCAGCTTTTCCGTCAATCATTGGCTCAATCTTTGGATTTTTACGGTTCTCAATAATTTTACGGAAACACTCTTTGACTTCGTCAGTCATAGGCACATGCCTTGTTCCACTTTCTGTTTTTGTTTCTTCTATGATGTATTCAATGTTGCGTTTTAGCTGTAACTGATGATTGACATTGATAATTCCTTTTTCCAAATCAATGTCCGCTTTTGTCAGTCCCACAAATTCAGAAATCCGAAGTCCTGTCTTGAACAGAATGTAAATACTCTCATAATACCTTGAAAAGTGCTTATCAATCTTTACAAATTCTAATAAGGCTCGTTCCTGTTTTCTTGTAATAGCCTCTCTTGTGACGCTGTCATTGACAACCACCGTTGCAAGCTGAAATTCAAAGGGATTTTTCCGTATCAAATCATCATCAACTGCCATTTGAAATGCTGGTCTTACAACACCTCTGGCTGTATGTATGGTACTGTACCCTCTGCCGTCACTCTGTAATTTAATCAGCCAGCCTTTTGCGTCTGACAGCTTTACCTTGTCAATCCGCTTGTTTCCAAAAGCTTCTTTTTTGATAATATTGATTACAAAGTTGTAATTTGCTTGACATCTTTCTGATTAGAGAAAATGTTACGAATCCATATACCCAACAAATTCTTCCGTGGTTCCAATGCATATATTATTCCCCGAAAACTTCTTTTCGATTATTTTGTGGGATAATTTTCTAATTACTAAATATCGTAAATGATATTGAATTTAAAGAGCCTTCCCTTTTTCCGTATAAATCCTTTTTCATAGCTATTATTAAATCTGCATACAATTTATTCTGTTCGTCAGGTGTTACTTTTCCACTTGTAAAAATATTCAAGAAACTATGTAAGGCTTTTTGAACATCCATATTTCCAACCAAATATATAGTTTGTATTCTTGATGAAAGAAGTCTATTAATTTCATGTCTCTCATTGGCATTAGCTATTTTCGCTTCTGCAATGCTTCCTAAAAATTCAATATACTGATTTTCTTTAATTTTCCTAAGCTCCACTTTCCGTTCACTTCTCTTATTTATCATAATAGTTAATGCAGAACCAAACAATCCAATTACTGCCACAATTGTCGCACTCATAAATCCTATAGTAGCAATAATAGCATCCTCTTGTTTATCAGATAATACCTCTATCATATTGAATATAAATTCCATCATTTAAATTTCCTCCCATTTATACTTCTTTAAGATACCCATCATATCGGAACTTATTTATCAGAATACTATTTTATTTTTAAAACACTGTCTTTATATTGTGCCTGTGGACAATATTCTTTCAATAGTGCTATTGCCATTATTTTTTCAGCCGCAGTCATTTTAGGTCCGAAGATAATCTCTATATTCTGTAGTGCTTCGTTACTTATTTCTAAAAAAAGTTGCTTGTATGGTGGTTCTAACAAAGAATTTTCAATTCTTCTTATTTGTTCTTGATGCTTTGCAAAGGTAGGCGGATTAGCCTCTTGTAGCCCCATTGGTGAAAGCGTCATTATATATCTCCATTCCTTTTGAAAAGCCCAATTTTTTCTCTTATATTTCCCTATATCCCTTAATGAATATGATACGCTAATATTCTTCTCGCTTATATCTGATATAGATTTTGCTTCTAAAAATTTCGTCAAAGCTCCATCACAAGATTCCGTTTTAATTTTAGGAAACAATTTATTATAGCTGTCTGTGTATTCGACCTTTGCTAAGTGTGGCTCTGTGGAAACAATACTTGCTTTATTATCATAATATACTCTTTTTAAATCTATATAAGTTTCAACATCCTCAGACAAGAAATATTCTCCTTTTTTAAAGCTATACTTTTTAAAAGGAAATTCTGGCATTTTTATTCTAACGCCATGCATATTTGGAGTATACAAGTTCCATAACGGAATAGATTCTTCCGCATCTTCAGTCCAACAACTCACGTATACAAACCTACCAAAGTTCCCCATATCTTCTGTTTTTGCTTCCTCTATGTCATCAACATTCAACAAATTATTAAAGCAAATTGTTCTATTACTCAGAATCAGTGCTAACGTTTCCAAGCTTGTATAATGATATAAATTCTTCATAATAACCCTTCCTTGCACTTTAAATTCATCTATCTATTTTTACCATTTCCGGACTCATTGTAAGAGTTGTAAACTCGTTGTAAAAAACTATCTTACTTTCTTGAAGCATGTATAGAATAAGAAAATTTAGCAGAAACAGAAACTCGTCCCGTGGCAGACGAACATTACTTTTATCATTTCTTTAAACTCCTTAGTATATAATCATTTACTAGAGCATCCTATACCCAAAGTGCTCTCTTTAATACTCTTCTATTTTAGTGCCTTTTATCCTCATATTCTTGCTGAACTTTCTCCGCCAATTCTTTCCACGATTCGTACTTAAGCTTGCTCATTAATTTGGAATCTAATTTTAACTCCTTTAAAACTGTTATTTTCTTTAAAATCCAACTCTTTACGATAATTTACCAATTTAAGTACCGTTATATTAGCAACATAGGGCTTAATACTATCATTCAAATTACTACAAAGCATTTTCCGCTTTTCTCTTAATAAAGAATAGGCCATTCGCCCTATAGAAGCTTATCAACCTTATCTAGCTTCTATCTATAAGTAGACTATTGTTTCCTATTATTATTGATATACTTATAAACATATCTTTCATCTGCTCGTTGCTTTCTCAGTTACGTAACGCACAACTCTTATTATCTCTCGGTTTTTCCCTCATGATTATCCTATCTGTCTATGAAAAGAGCCTCGATAAGATATTTTTATAATACTATGCCAAAGCCCTTTATTCCATTAATTCTTTTATTATAACATGAAACTAATTCACCGAAATCTAATCAATAAATTTCACGAATAACTCTCGCTTAATCATTACGCGATTTCCATTTATAACGATGTATTCAAAATCTGTATTCTCATCCACAAGACTTCTAAACTCTTTCTCTTAAAATATAAGGATACTCAGCTGAATCTTGAATCGTTAATGTGTATTTTTCCCACAAAGGAACTATATTACAAATACTGTTACTATCAATCATCTCCCCTCGAAAATTTTATAGGCATCGTATATATTAATATATCTAAAAAAGCATCAAAAAAGATATGAAAGTACGGCTCTCATATCTTCTATTTATTACATATATTTGCTTCTTGTTCATTAGAACTACTGTTACGGCGTACGTGGAGTGCTAGAATCAATCAAACTATTTTCAGACTAAATTACTAAATTTCAACGACATCTACATAATTATCTTTTTCATTGTCTCTCCGATATGTCCATATAACATTTCCTTTCTTCCGAATATCATTTGTTGAAATTAACTTAATCCCTTCTTTTTGTATCAAATTTATCACCTCTATATTCGGATGCGGATCCTTTGCTTTCCCAAATAATCCATTATTATGAGAAATAATAGCAATTTTAGGATTAACCCTTTTTAATATTAGTTGGTTAATATTATGCTTGCTTCCATGATGAGGAACTTTCAAATAATATGCAGAAATATCTTTTCTTTCACTAATCAATCTATTCCAAACAGATTTATCAGCATCTCCTCCAAATAGAAACCATCTATTTTTATATTCGCATCTCATCACAACACACGCCTGATGGTCTTTTAACTCTTTGTTTTTTAAGAGTTTAAGTAATTCTATACTTTTAGAATGTTCATTAAACGAACGCATCAATTCAATATTCTCAAGTAAAAACTCAAGCACAAAATTTGATCTGTTATGCAAATCCTCTCTATCATATTCCTTTAATAGTAATTCAGTAATATGTGGTGCATCTGCTATTGAATTGTTCCTTCTTGCCATTTTAAGATAAGTATATAGTGATGAAGCAAATTTTTCTTCAAATAATTCTGTTAACTTATAAATATCATCGTCATTGTATATTTTATCAAAATGTTCTTGCCAAATTAATGGAGGATTTAAAATATGCATATGACAACATAAATTATCCCCATCACCAACGAATTGAATCTTAATTTTTTCTCCTAAATTAACTAATATTCGTTGGTTTGCAATAATACGATTCAATTGCCACTTCAATCCCCACCTATCGCTCAATGAAGCCATACCTTTCAAATTTAAAAGAGCTTGTACTATTAATATACTTTCATTATGATAATAGGGTAAGATTAAAGACTGCATATTAACAATCTCACTTCCTAACAGTAAATTAAATCCATTTACATGATCGTTATGTGAGTGAGTCAATAAAACATGATATTCTTCATCATTATCTAATCTTTTTGTAAAATCAGCTATTCCGTTTCCAGTATCTATAATAAAAGCTTGTCTACTATATTTACAATTATCTGGTCTAAGAATCAAACAATCTCCTTGCCCAACATTAATTACTTCTAATAACTTATGAGTCATAATTCTTTCTAGTATGATATATTCATAATAAAATAATCATACTTTTCCTTCCTTAATAATCTTATGGTTTATGTTCAATTAAATGCTGCTAACTTTAAATTTCTTCACTGTAGTCAAAATACTTGTAGACAGTATTACCATAGTTTTATCTGATTATTTATAACTAGATATGGCTATGGACACTTATTTCAGTCAAGTTTATTATGATAAATCTTAATTAAGTTATCGTAGTGTAAATTCAATACGAAAGAAAATTCACTATAACTTACATTGAATTTTTTTAACTTCATCATTTTACCACTTCCAAATTTTGAAAAAGTGAAATACTCGTAGAACTTTTTGAGTTAATAAATATGATGGCTTTCCAAACCTATTTTTGTTTCAAAATTTCTTTGAAAAGAACAGTATTATCATTATTCTTGAATCTTAAGTTCATCATATAACTCTTTTATAATTCATTACATTCAGAGATTATATTTTAAATCTAATTTTTCTAAATAAATAATTAGTAAATTATTTGTACAAGTATTTTTCTTCTCTCTTTTTAAACCTGCTCTCACCGCCTTCCATAATACCGTAAATTCCTACTTTATTGTTTAATAGTTCTTTTTATTTTCTAATAGTACTATTTCTACATGTTCAAAATTTCAAAAGATCAGACGAAGTACTAAGCCTTTAAAATTTTTTATTCCTTACGAGAGTAAATATCAATCATAAGCATTATCTAAAGAATACTATCAGCGAATAGGTTGTAAAATAAACTCTCGTTGACTAAAATTAAAATCAGCTTTTATATCAATCCAATTTTTCATATCATCAATCCGTCTTGTTAAGGCATTCATACAATTTTCAGGTGGCTTAATGTGAATATTTGAGCCATCTATGTTAATATACGTGTTGTTTATTATCCCAAACAGTTCTTTCTTATGATACTGAGCTCCGTCTATTGAGCAATTACTGAACAGTTTATAAGGTTCAATTGAATCTGCAACTGCCAAAATAAACAAGAGCGGATTTTCATAAAAGTTCACCTTATGATAATTTTCTCCTATCAGACTATCTAGAAAAAATCTAGAATACACTTCAGCTTCAATAGTACCCGGTCTAGCACTCCAAATATTATGGTTTATTATACAATCAGCAATATACGCAAACACAGGTAATTGGTTAAAAGAAAAATGCATTTGATGATTATAATCATTGGGATTTAAGAAGTCATTAAACTCAATATTTTGATTTATACTTCTCGCTATTTTATAAGATTCTTGATAATTCTTAAGTATATTGTCAAAGAAAGTAATACCTCCCGCAATTCCGTGGTCTATGCACGCCCACTCAGTATTCGACGGTGATAATAATCTATACTCGAAATAACTACTTATAATATTTAGTTCCCGAAATGGGAATTTCACGGGATACTCATAATTATGAAAATACAATAATTTAGGTGAATTTATATATGCATTTTTTAATTCATCTGAATAATATCTTTCTATGTTTTGAGCATATCGTACTTCAGTAGTATATAGACTCCTAATACGCTTTCTCCATATTGATTGAGAGATTTTTTCACCTTGCATAAAGCGATTTAACCCTAAAAAAAGGCTCTTATATGCCTTTCTATCTATGTTTTCAACGGTATCATGCCACCAAGAATTCACATATATTGAATATTTCAAGAGCTTCTTTTTATCCTGTTCAAAGTAATAACCACAATCATGATACAAGCATGTTAAGGTCCAAATGTATGAGAATTCATAAAATCCCCCCACAACTGAGTCTGTATTTCCTAAATACAAACCAGTAAAAGCTCCATCCAAAAGGTCATGTGCAATAATCGAACCAAGTAAAAATGTTGATATAGAATGAGCTGCACGAGGAGTAGACAACTGTGAGCTTCGTGAGTCATAGTTTCCCCTTGAATAGTTATTGATAGGTGCAAGAAGTTTTTTCCCTGCATAGACAAATGTCTCTTCAATAAACCGATTTGGACTATCAAAAAAATCATTAACACTTTTATCTCTATGAATTCTATAATAGTCCCAGAAATCAGGATATATTTTTATAGCATTTTCTATTTGCTCCGCATAGGTTCTATACATCTATAACACCTCTTCCATAAATGGCCAGACTAGAATGTTCCTTACTTGAGAAAGCCTTTAACACTTCAACTTTTTGGAGTATACTTCAATTTCGTTTATAATCGCATTTTTTATTACCTAATTCTTTCAAGCTTGTATTTTAGATTTTTAAAATTCTATTTAAGTAACTTTTTATTGCTATTCTTTATATATTTTTCTATTTTAAACATAATGGATACTGAAAAATAAATCACTTTAATTTTCACCTAAATCGTTTGTTGCAGCATTAAATTGTCGGAACTTTTGTATTCCCTGAAATTCAATTGCTCTTAATGTATTTATTTCATCTTTTGAAAACATATTGTTATGCTCTATATATAAAGGCTCATTATACATTGTTAAAACACTCATGTATACGTTGCCGCATGACTGATTAAAGTAGTTGTCAGATTTCAAGTAATTTTGGAATTCCTCTCCTCCATAATTGCTTCTGTGGTAGTTGCTTTTAATGGACGTAAAATACCATATTAACCCTCCATTATAATAAAAATTAGATACCTGAACTCCACATTTCAAAACACAAAACATAAACCTTTCATAAACATCGAGCAAGTGCAATTGATCTTCTATCTCATTCAAAGACTCTACATACCATGCCTGTTCTCGTACTACCGAAAAAACTGCCGATTGCATAACTTCTTTTTTAGAAAACTCAGTTATAAAATCCTGATAATAGTTAGATTCCAGAATCTTTGGGATGATGTCTGATAATCCAAGAAATTTCTCAAAAAAACTGATATCAACTGGCTCAGCCAAAAAATTGAAATTAAGCTTATATGTAATCTTCTCATCAGCTAGCGCAAGTGATATAGGATCAAGAATGATAAAAATAATTAAGGACTTTCCAATGGTATATTTAAGTGTTTCAACATATAATTTGACTTCATTCTTTTGCGAGAAACCATGTTTGTACCAATAACCATTACGAATTCGATAGAATGTATCAAATCCTTGCTTATGAATAATTTTATGGGATTTTTTAATCAGATCACTATGATACTCAAAATAATCTAGAAGCAGTTCCTTCATTTCCTTATAGCCATAAGATAATTTTTCAAGTTCTGATTTTATTTTCGCATCCGTTGGAAACTTCTCTTTTGCAGACCAACTTTTCATTGTCTTTTGCTCTTTATTTGACAGATAAAGCATAGAATCTAGCACTTCGCTTGTTTGCCGAATAGAATAAAATGCACAATCGTAATAGCCATCTTCATAGAGAAATATTGAGTTTATGAGCAATTGGATGGCTTCATTAAGAAAGTCATTACAAAACATAATATCAGTACGACCCGTAAAGAGCATTAATCCATGAAGATATAATAACAATTGTTCTCTTTCCGGAACTTGAACCTTAGACTTAGAATCACCACGCATAGAGTCAATTATCATTTGTTCTAATTTCAAGATAATAACCTCTCTTTCGTATCTATTATCTGAACTTCCCATTATTACCAAAATACACATTGCAATTTTCTTATAATAAATAATACCATATTATGCCATGAAATACAAAAATTTATAACACCCATTTTTTTATGTTTTATTGACTGTAAATCACTCCATGAGATAATATTTATAATTTTTTATATATTCATCTCATGATATTTTTGCCTTTTTAATGCCTTAACATAAACCACTACACCTCTAGATACTTTTCTGAGCCATCTCTGCATCAAATATAACTAGTTAAGGGTACTACCTTCCAAAACCAATTATATTTTATGGTCACTAGGAAATTCCCCATAGAAGTCTTGTTTCCATATAATATTTCCCCATCAATGTATAGAGTTCTATAGCACATCCAAAATCCAATCTTCAGCCATAACAAAAAGCAACGCCATGTATTTTACATGACGATGCCTCCACATTAATCCAACATTTTTCTTTTTTATTAAAAATCTGTCCCATTCCACCTTTTTCCTTTTTATGAGACTTTTTATTCCAAAACCTCATATAAAGACTTATCGTAAAAGCATCATAAATTCTCCCTCACAAACCCTATTTACAAATATTTCTCTCATCCGCTAATCCCTTGCCGTGGCAGACGAACATTACTTTTATCATTTAACTATCCTCCTAGCTAGTTGGCTTATTTACTCTTTGCTTTAGCAAGAAACTTTTCCTTATGTATTATAAACCGTTCGATGATTCTGATGCTCTTTTTCAACTCTCTGAACCCCTTCCTAATATTTTGCAGTTCTGCCTTCTTTACTGCAAAGAAGCTGCTCAAAGATCATATTCAGAGCGATTCCTGCAGCAACCAGTCCCCCTCCTACGAAAGTGGTTATTGAGTATTCACTTTTTGAAAATATATCAATTGCAATTCCTGTAAATACCTGGCCGACAAAAGTTAGAAGAGTTAATCGAAATGCCGGTACCCTGGGAACTATTATGTTGAATAGCAATACAGTTGAGACACCCAACATTCCTCCTAAATAAATCCATACATCCCATGAGGGTGTATCCACAATGGAAAATGGATTACTTTTTACCAGCACAGCTGCCATTGCAATTGAAATAGGAAGGCCCACAAGATGGTTTACAAAGGAGCTTTGCAGCTCACCAATGTATTGTGCTAGCCTGGAGTTTACTGTACGAGAAAGAACTACTGTAATTCCAGCACAAAAAGAAATAAGAACAGCATATATTGCTGCATTTACTGAATTATCCAGCATTATAAAAATACCTGCAAGGGAAAATACAAGCCCAACAATGGATGTCTTCCGAAAGGGATGCTTTTCCATGCCAAAGAGACCAAGGCAGTCAATGAACAGCGAAGCAACGGTTTGTCCCAATAGCCCTAGAGCAATAATACTTGTCATACTGATTTTCCCATATGCAAAGTTATTAAAAACTGTTGTTAAAACACCGATTGCTCCACCTAAATAAAGCCAGATAGGTTGATTCCACTTTATAGCAATTTTATTTTTTCTTGCTCTGCAAAGCAAGAATGCAAATACAACTCCCACAACATGAACTATTACTGCTGATATAAAAACACCATATTGCTGCGCGAGTCTGCCATTGAGTGAGACCATTACAGCAATGACTAATCCTGTTAATAACGAAAGAATATTGTACATGTTGTCACCTCCACAAGGCAATTGTACAATACAATTTGACAGAGAGATAGGACATATGTCATGCTAACTACATGATGTATAATTAGGAGGAAGACCAATGCAAAGGAAGTCTTTGAAAAATGAACATCTCAGCAAATTATCCGAATATGGCTTACACAATATAGCTATAGATGCTTGCACATGGTTGAGCTTTAAAGCTGGTGAAACCATTTTGCAAGAAGGAATGCCAGTTACATATCTTTTAATCGTTATGACAGGGAAAGCCAAGGTTTGTTCTACTGCAAAAAATGGCAGAAATTTAGTTCTGTACTACTACATTTCCGATGGAATTATAGGAGATATCGAATTGATGACAAATACCTATGTGGCAACAGCCAATATCATAGCTATAACGGACTTTGAATGTATTGCATTACCATATAAAAAGAATGCCATGAATTTAAAAAACAACATAGAATTTTTGAACAAACTGGGGCATGGACTTTCTGTTAAGCTGGCACGAAGCTCAAAAAATCATGTGTCTACTACCTTGTATTCTGGAGAGGAACGGTTATGTGCATATATTTTACAGACATCTCACAACGACATCTTTAGTGATATGCTGACTGATGTATCCTGTTCAATAGGGATGAGCTATAGGCATATGTTTCGCCTGTTAAATCAACTCTGCATAGACGGGTTGTTGGCAAAAAGAGACAATGGATACCTCATTATTAATCGTGATGCATTGACTCTCAGAGCAGCTGAGCCTTTTAGAAATGATCTTTGAACTTCCCTAATAACAAGTCAGGCTAAATACCAGCATTTATCTCAAGTGGTATTCAGCCTTTATTTGTAGTAATTAGCCTATTTACTCTTTGCTTTAGCAAGGAATTTTTCCTTATGTATTATAAAACGCTCATGAACCCCTTCTCCAATGAGACCAGCATCATCATAAGCAGTAACTTTAAAAACAAGTCTCTTTCTATCAATTTCTATAAGTTCGCTTTCGCACCGCACTGTCATGGCTAAAGGTGTTGCTGCCATATGCTTTACATCTACTAAGGTGCCAACAGTGGAATAGCCCTCCTCTAAATATTCTTTAATGCTTTCTAAGGCCGTAGCCTCCATTAATGCAATCATAGCAGGGGTAGCAAAAACCGGTAAATCCCCACTTCCGAAGGAGCTGGCAGTATTGCTTTCTTCTACAACTATGCTTTTATTTCCCTTAAGTCCTATATTAATCATTTAATATCTTTAGTGACAATCAGTATTATAAATACCAATCTGTCACTAAATCTATCCCCCTTTCATTTTATATGTTTTTACCTATAGCCCGTTATTTTATCAGCTTATCATAACAATTAAAGACTTTTTCTCTACCTGGAAATCTAACTTCACCAATAAATTTATAGCCAAACTTTATAAATAAAGAATTCATTTTAACATTAATTGAATAGGTGTCTGTTTTGAGATAATTAATTTTATTTTTAATAGCTAACTCCTCTGCAAAGGTCATTAAAACACTTCCTACCCCTTGATTTCTATAGGAAGGATTAACAGCCATCCTATGAATAACCATGGCTCTTTTATCACTTGTCCAATTTAGGGCTTTATACTCCTCTGGCTCCTCATAATTAACACAGATGATTCCCTTAAGCTCCTCTTCTAATACATCAACATAGAGGCTTCCTTCTTCTATATCCTTTAAGAAGTCCACATCCTTAGGATAGTTTTCACTCCATTGGGTGTTATTATAGGTTTTCATTTCCTCTATGGTTAATTTTATTATATTCATTATTTTACTTATATCTTCATTCTCTGCTTTTCTTATCATGAACCATCACCTCGCCTTGCTCATTGTATACATAATTAAGTCTTCTCTCATAAAGATAATTCTATTTTATCATAGAACCAGTCACAAAAAGAAAGATACAAAGGATAAAAAGGACATTTCCATTACCGAAAATATCCTCTTTGTTACTTTAATACCATTGCTTTAATTAGCTATATGAGAACCTGTCTTTAGATTTCACTTTATTCCTGAAGCCTTCTTTCAAAGATAATTTCAAAATCCTTTCCTCTTCCCTCAAGGGTATAATAAAGAGGTAGAATCTGAATAAATCTCCAACCTTCCTTAGCATGCTTGTCAATTATCTCCCTATGATCATCACCAGTAAAAAATCCTCCCATGGAACACTTCACATATTTATACTCATACATTTTCATACCTCCCATTTTCTTTTACGACCTTTATGTATTCTTTATAACCTTATAATACTATCTTTTTTATAGAAAGGTATTACTTATTCTCTGCCAGCTTATCAATATATTCCTTGGATTCTTTTAGACCATATCCTGATACATCTCTATATCTTTTTACAGCCTTAATTTTTTTACCCTGGATAATGAGATCTATTAGCTCTTTATCAATATTCTCCACAGGAGAATCAGCTTTTAATATCTTTAAAAGATTAGTATTTAGCTTCTTTAACTCATCTTTAGCACCAGCTACCTCAAGGTAAAGAATAATAATCGCAGCCAAAATAGCTCCACTCCAAAAACTGCTTCCATTCATTTTATATCCTCCTTCAAGGGTGTATTTATTAAAGGTTAAACCTAATGCCGACTATATTTAATGAGCATAATACTTTATTTCAGCGAAAAATATCATACAAATATTATATTAATTTGAAATTTATAGCATTATATATGATTATTATACTCTGTCCTTGTTACCTACACAATAAAAAAGCTCTCCATCTAAGATCATATGGTCTCAATGGAAAGCAGTTATTTAGGGGGTATGTTTATTGAATTACTACCGTTGTAGTATTTGGTATATTATCGTATATCCATTTTGCATTTTCTGTGGCAAGCCTTACACAGCCGTGGCTTAAGGCCATTCCCAATCTTCCATCTTTTACATATTCCCCTGTAGAGTTATATAATATTGAATGATAATAGTAAGCACCCTTAATTCTTGTGGCGTACTTAACTAAATATGCTGTAGTTCCAAAGGAAGGCCTTCTTCCGTTTATAAAGAATATGCCTGTTATTGTTGGAGTCTCTGGCTTTCCTATTGTACATTCCCAAACATAAAGCTGCTGCCAGATGCCATTGCTTTTTTTAAAAACATAGGTGAGCTTATTTCTAAGATCTGTAGTAAGAAGATAATCTGTAGGGCTCTTAACAGAATTATCATTAACAAATTTATTCATATCGCTATAGAAGCTGGAATAATCCAGACTTCCTGGTTGAAGACCATCGTCTGATAAAAAATAATTAAAAACATAGCCTAATTGTCCATTATATACAACCCTACTCCAACTACCAAGATTATCTAAAACCTCTACTCTGGCACCCTTTGGTATTATGAGATAGGTTTTTGCTAAAGGACTATCCCCTTCTCTAAGATTTAAATTGGCCCAAGGGTATTTGCTTTCAGACAAATAAAACCTGTATACATAACCCTCCATATTTTCATATCTCACTCTATCCCACTCATCATCCTGTTCTAAAACCTCCACCCTTGACCCCGCAGGTATTACGGTTATCACATTAGATGTCGTTGACTTATCCTCTCTTAAGTTTAAGTTTGCAAGCACATATTTATAAAGAGGTTCCTCGGCCATAGTATTCATTTCCCTATTGAAAGCCATCTATCCTATCCTCTCATATTTTTCTATAATATTTTATGATAGGGATAGATTATTAGTTACAATTGAAAATTTTAAAATAGCATTATTTTAAGGCTAATTATATATAAAATCCTGAATATCCTGGGTAGTTTTCTCAAGGTCAAAGATTAAATAATAAACACCCCTTATACTTTTCCCCTGAGAATAATCATCCTTGGGAAATCTATTTTGCTCTAATTCGGGGCTTCCCATAGTTAAAACTGTGGTGCAAAGACTTACTATTTCCCCATTAGATAAGTTTGTTTCAAGGAGTGGGAGAAGCTTATCCATATATCCTGCTATATCAAAAACCCCCAAAATCATTACCTTTTTAAATAGAGCCTCCAATATAGTTCTATGCCTTTCCGTTCTCTCAAAGTCTCCATTTCCTGAATATCTTATTCTGCTGTAGGCTAAGGCCTGCTCACCATTTAAATTATGCATGCCGGCCTCTGTAACTCCCAGCTTCTCTAAATATTCTAGCTCATAATCCTTTACCTTTACCTCCACTCCCCCTAAAGTATCAATAATATCTGGCAGAGTAGTTAAGTTTACCGTTACATACTTTCTAACATCCAGCTTAAAGTTAGAGTTGAGAGTTTTAATGGCAAGCTCTGGTCCTCCAAAGGAATAGGCATGGTTGATTTTATCCTTACCGTGCCCTTGAATATCTACGTAAGAATCCCTCATTATTGAAGTAAGCTTAATACTCTTATCCCTGTTATCTATAGTAATAAGTAAAATTGCATCAGAACGACCCTTTTTCCCTTTTGGTGCATCTATTCCAAAAACAGCAAAGGTAGTTAATGTCTCTTGAGACTTTTCTTCAGCCTCCTGTGAAATGCCTAAATTCTTATTATCTGTAGCTATGGTTGTTTTCTTAGTCTTATTCAGCATATATCCAATATAACCACCAACTGAAGATATTATCAATGCTAGTAGAATGAATGTAATTATTATAATTTTCTTGGCTATACTTCCTTTTCCTTTAGGCTTATCCTTACTCTCCATATCTATCCCCCAATAAATTCTCCCTTAATTATATGCACCTTAATCCCCACTTAATTCTACTCACCTTAATCCCCACTTAATTCTACTCACCTTAATTCCCACTTAATTCTACTCACCTTAATCCCCACTTAATTATATTCACCTTAATTCAAACTTAATTATATTCTCATTCATTTCAAATAATAATGTAAGGTCATACTAAGGCATATAATAAAGACTAATATTACAGGGTATATTATATGAACTTATGAAGTTAAAGGTGACCTTGGCAATAAATAATAGTGAATTTGCCTGCTCATTCTAATTAGCAAAGCAAAGGACCTACTAATGGTAGGCCCTTTTGAAATGGATTAGCTTTTCTTTTCACTTTATTTCTTATACTATAATTTCTCCGTCCACTATATTAATTACCCTATTACAGCTTGCCGCTATTAATGGGTCATGAGTGACAATTATTACAGTTTTTCCAGACTTATTTATTTCCTTTAAAATGCCTATAACATCCTTTCCTGTCTTCTGGTCTAAAGCGCCTGTGGGCTCATCTGCGAGGATAACATCAGGTTGTCCTACCAAGGCCCTTGCAATAGCTACCCTTTGCTGCTGCCCTCCAGAAAGCTGTGATATTTTTTTATGGGCTTGGTCTTCTATTCCCATTTGCTTCATATATTCTAGAGCTAGCTTTTTTCTAGAGCTATGTGGCATTCTTCTATAGATCAGAGGCAGCATAACATTATCTAAAGCAGAATACTCCTTCATCAACGCAAAGTATTGGAATACAAAGCCTATATTACTATTTCTTTTAGCCGCAAGATCTTTTCCTTTAAGACTCTTAGTTTCAAGAGTGTTTATTTTATAATTACCCTCTGTGGGCTTATCTATTAAGCCTAAAATATTTAGCATGGTGCTTTTTCCTGAGCCGGAGGGTCCTGTTATTGCAACCATTTCACCATCCTCTATATTTAAGGTGATGTTTCTAAGGGCATAAGTGGCATTCTCTCCACTGCCATAGACCTTACTTATATTATTAAGGTTAAGACCCATTATTCAACTCCTCCAATCAAATCCTTCGGTTCAGTTTTTTTAATTTTATACATAGGAAGTGCGGCTATTAATAAAAATACTGTGATAAGTAGCAGTATAAACAATAGAACCATTTTTCCATTTATTAAAGGGGAATACACACTTACTTCATTTCTTAGAAGTTCCTTAAGTTTCATACCGAAAATTGTCCGTCTACCAATATTAATTACAAAGGCAATAGAAATAATTATTATAATTTCTGTGCTGATAAGCCTCATTATATAAGAAATACTTGCACCAGAAGCTATTCTTATACCAAACTCCCTTTTTCTTCTTGTTATAAAGGTTAATACAGCTATTACAAAGGTGCTGATAGAAAACATTCCAAAAACTAACCCTTCTACTAATATAGGATAGACAGTTTCTTTATGATTTTCCATGGCATCATTTATAAGATCACTTAAATACTTGGATTGAACATTTATGTTTAAGGTGTTTGCTTTTTTGTCTATGTCACTCATTATCTCATGAGCTTTAGAATCATTCTTAATTTGATATATACAGCCCTTTACCACTCTATTGTGCCAAGATACTGCCTCCCCCTCGTATCTTTTATTTAAGGGAATTATAGATGCCCACTTAAAGTCATACATACTTTCTATCATACTACTCCCTGAACCAAAAAAAATAAAGTTTTCTTTTAAGAAACCTATGACTTTATAAGTTACATCTCCTACTACAGATTTAAATTCGTCTCCAATTTTAAAAACCTCTTTATAACCATGTCCCAGTATAATAGGAACACTTTCATTAATCTCCTTACCAAAATCCTCTCCTTGAAAGAATCTGCCTTCCTCTATAGGAAATTTCATCAATTTACTAAAATTATTATCAATAATAAGGGTTTCAACTATTGCACTACTTACATTACCTACATATCTATTTAATTTATTCTTTAAAATAAGCTTCTGCTCATCAGAAAGATTATAATCTAAATTCATAATAAAGCCTGTGAAGTCATAGGTACCATATTCAATGTCCTCTTTACTATTTAAATAATCTACAAAGCTTTTATAGTTATCCTCATTTGCATCTACCTCATCTATTGAGGTTAACTGCTTACTTTGCAAAAATATAGAGGAATTCAAATCCATCACTTCTCCTGCCTTTACTCTATAAATATTTGACTTTTCCATAGAGGATATAAAAGCAAAGAGAGAGCTGAAAACCATTGACAACTGCATTATAAGCAAAAGGTTTATAACTTTATGGGACAAAAGGGATTTCATAGCTTGTCTAATCATTTTCTCTTCCTCCCTTATTCCTTTAATACTTCAGCTGGCTGAACTTTCAACGCATTAAGTATAGGTGCTAATGATGCTATAAAAGAGGAACATACTGCAACAATAATGCTAATAAGAATAGTAATTAATGAAATTTTAATTTCTATATTAAGCCATTGAAAGCTTATATTTTTATAAACATTTATAAATATTATTGAAACAAGTGCTGCAAATATTCCAATTAGTAAGTACTCAAATAAATATTTAATTATTATATGAAGATTATTAGCTCCATGAACCTTCATTATAGAAACCTCTTTCCTTCTATCCACAGAAGCAAAGTATCCCATTATCATGCAATTTATCAAGGCTAATATATAGAGCCTCGTCATTTTAATCATATTACTGTCGTTTTTAGTCCAATTGAATAATCCACTTTCATGAAATTGCTCATTTTCGAATATGTTTATCTCGCTATTACTAATAGTGCTCACAACCTTCATAAAGGCTGTAACCTCATTATCATATCTGTCTTTGTCACTCTTTAAATTAATTTCTGTAAAGTAACTAAAATTATTTTTTATTCTTTCTGGTATAGCTCCTAAGGGTATATATACCTTCTCATTCATTCCTGAATCCTCAATGGAGCTTCCCACTATGCCTATGACTTTATATGTATCCCCGCTTACTGTAATATTGCCATCATCGACATTTACTTTTTTCCCAACCACAGCTACCTTTTCATTTTCACCTATATTAAAATATCTTCCTTTTATTATTTGTGGATTCTTTTCTGGATAACTTTTAGTTGAAACAAAATCCACAAAGCTCACATCATTATTCACAACCTGAACACGCTCAGTAATTGTCACCTGAAAGTTTTTTAAATATTCTTCCATTAAGGAAAGTTTCTTCTCTATAGTGAATTCTTCTTCTGAATTAATACTTATTATAAAATTATATTTATAGCTTTGCTTTGAGACCTCCTGGAAGGAAGCTTCAATTCTTTGAAAATTCATATAGCCTATATTAACTAATGTAATTGCAATAGTTAAGGAAATAACTAGCAATGTGTAGGCTGTTTTGTTGGAGTTCATTGATTTTAATAGGTTTTTCATAATTATCCATGTCCTTTATATAATAAACATAAATGCTGTAAGAACAGCACTTATGTTTATTAATCATTAATTTATTTCTTTATTTGATACCATAATTCACTTCCTGATTTAACTTTATTATTACTATCTAAAATCTTATGTGAACTATTCCAATATGCTAAAGAACTTAAAGTAATATAATTACTTTTTACACTAGCAAACCCATCACTTCCATATGCTTCAATGTTGCTCCCTGATATTCTTCCCCCAGTAGAATTAACACCCTCAACATATGCGTATACTTTTCCTCCACCACCCCACCTAGTTTGTGCTTCTCCTTGATAAGTAGGGGTATCGCTAGATATTCTTGTTGAACTTAGTGATTTAACATATTCATGACCTTCATAGCTACCAGCCCAACTTGCAGCTAGAGCCATAACACTAGATAAAGTAACCACCCCAGCAACAGTAAGCACACTTACAATATTTCTTATCTTCTTCATTAAATAAAACCTCCCATAAATTATCTTTGTAACAATTAGTAACAAGCTTGTTACTATCATTATATCATCTATTATATTCTATTATTGTATAATTATGGGTTTTATTATACAAAAATTATTCCATTTAACTTGTTTATTTTCAAAGATTCAATCATAACTTATTTTCTCATTAAGCAATAATTAACATATTATAAAAAATATTAATTAATATTTAAACTAAAATAAAACAAGTTCATAGAACCCTCGACATTAACATTAAGTTCAATCTACTCATAATTATTATACCGTTTTAAAGCTAAAACCCTACGCATTACTTATTTCTCATAACTAATATCATAAATCAATGGCATTATATTATTATTTTAAAAACTACTTTAGAGGATGTCACTTGCATTTGTTTCTGGTTATATATTAAGCTTGTCAATCTAATTTACACGAATACATAGACCTTCTCAACACTCTAATAGGCAGAAAAAATCATGCACATAATAGTTATTCCCCTTAAATGCATGATTTTTATTTATAACTCTATAGCTATTAATATTTATCCTCTCTGAGCAAATAGCTGTTTCCATCTTGATCCTCAAAGGAAAACATACTGCCATAGCCCATCTTATTTATGTCTCCTACCTTAACACCCTTCTCCTTCATAGCTTTATGAGCATGCTCTAGATCATTTGTACTTAAAATAATAGAGGGATGCTCCACTGATGTCTTTGGATTTTGCTTTTTCATCTGCTTCTTGTCATAGAGTACAAAGGTTGTAAAGGCCTCGGTGTCAGGGCCAACCTCCAACCATTTCATGTCAGGACCCATAATTGCTTCAAACTTCACTATAAAATTAAGCTTCTCTGTCCAAAACTCCTTTGCCTCCTGCTGATTATTAACATACAAGGTTATTTTTCCTATATTTTTTATCATATTACTTTCTCCTAACTCTTAGATTCATATAAATCTCTATTAGTATCTCCTTATTTTTGCTTTTTATTTCACTAATGAAGCCTATTAATATAGGAGATGGCAGCTTTCATAATATACTTCATAAGTCCACACTCATACAAAAAAAAGACCCAGGAAATAAGCCCTGAGTCATATATAAGCTTTCTATAAATTCATAAAAAAATAGTTATAGAGAAATTTATTTAATGTATAGTTGCCTAATGTTCAACATATTGTTATCAATTAGCCTAATGAATTTAAGTTATTATACTAGCTAAGGCTAATTTCCTTTACTAAAAGAATCAATTACCCATTTATCTTCAGAATCCTTAATGAGAATAAATCTTATAATTGGAGTCTCGTTGCTATAATTATAGCCATAGGCTAGTTCAATTTTTCCATCTGCATATATTATTCCTTCTACTTTTTCTTGTAAATAATCACTTTTCACACCTTCTATAAATTTAATATCTACTTTTTCAGTTATCATAGCTTTAATTACATCTAAATCATTTTTCTTCATGCCATCAATAAAGATATTTACCAGTGTCTCTGCCTCTTCTATGTTCTTTTTATGCTCCTCTAGATTCTCAGAGTAAAAACTTCTTAATAAATTCTGTAAATCTTCATTTTTCCCACCGATCCAATCAAGATTTGTTCCTGTATTTCTATAGATTAAAGCACCGGTTTCAGTAGAAGCTATCTCATTTATGGTTCCGTTTTTATAATATATATCTATAGTAAAGACTGGATTGCTTTGCTGCCCTTCTTCACTTAAGGAAACTTCATGATAGGTGGAATCAGTATTATTTATATTATCATATATATCATTTATTTTCTGGTTATCTTTTCCTTCCTCATATACTACGTACACAAAATTATTTGCTTCTTTTAAGGATGATTTAATTTTCATTGTCTGAACATTTTCTTTTCTATCTGTTAAAAGGGTTTCATTTTTAAACTGCTCATGATATTTCTGAGAATCATTATTATATTCTGGTCCAGGTATCTTGCCATCAGCATTGGGTACACAACATGCTAATACCAATACACAGGCTAAACCACTTATTAAGCTAACAACATTTTTCACTTAATTCCTCCTTACTAATGATTATGCAAACCCTATCATTATAAGCTTAGATGATAAAAAATAACCCTAAAATCAATAAATTATAAAGCCGTTCCTATTATGCTACTAGTTATGATTTTGAGGTCAAATTACCTTATATTAGTACTACGGATAATAACAGCATGTGTACTAATAATACCCTATTTTTCCCATTAATTATTTTAGTATATAAGAAAAAAGCCCAAAGGTTCTATAATAACACTCCCCAGTGCTTACATATCATTCTCCAATTATATCAACTATATATACCTCATTTATATTTATAAACTTATATTGTCCTTCTATATGGTTAAAAGTCAGTGATTCTCCTACAGGATTTTCATTCCCATTTAACAAAGAAGCAGTAACATAGCCTTTTTCATATTCTTCCCCAATTAGCCTTCCGGAGATGACCATTATCTTTATCTTAAAACCGCTCTCAAAGGGAACATAAAAGAGCTTTAAAATTTCCGAGTTTTCCATAGCTGACTTTTGAAATTCTTCTCTACCCATATCCATAGCAGCCTGAAGTTTATTGATATCCTGCTCCATAATTCTTATATGCTTTCTATACAACAATATTGATGCCATTAGCTTATGCTCCTTTCTTCATATAATGATCATTCTAGTTATACAAAATTACATATTAGGTATACCCTTAAGAAGATTACCTGTATACAATCATTATTACATAAAAATATATTCCATGGGTATCATCAGTTGGTCTTATGCTAACCCTGCGACAAAATAATTGTAATCTAACTTATCCTTTAATCTATGCTATTCCTCTTCAACTTAAAAAATTTTTTATAAAAATCATCAAAAGAAATTTACTGGACATAACTGGGATAATGGGGTTATAGTGGTCATAATACAACTTTTTTCTACAACCCATTTATAAAAAAAGTATTTAGTTTGCATACATTTTCTTCATACGAGATATAAAATAACCTAATATATAAAGAACAATTTTTAAATGAAACATCTATTCTAAGGTATATTTTTTATTATTAATTTGTAGAAAGCATTTTATAATTATTAAAAGGAGTTGGTTGTAATGGCTGAGATTATATTAATAGGTGAGCCTATGGCAATGTTTACTGCAGAGGATATTGGTAACCTTGAAAATATTGAAAAGTTCACGAGATCTTTAGCTGGAGCTGAAGTAAATGTAGGTATTGGCTTAAAAAGGCTTGGTTATGACGTTAGTTACGTTACAAAACTCGGTGAGGATCCTTTTGGAAGATATATTAAAAACACTTTGAATGTGGAAGGTATTGATACAAGCTGTATATCCTTTAATAAGAATTATCCCACAGGATTTCTATTGAAAGGAAAGACAGACGCTGGAGATCCAGAAGTTGTATATTATAGAAAAGGTTCAGCAGCTTCAAATATTACTCCTGAGGATATTAAGAATATCGATTTAATTGGAGTAAGACATATTCACATCACAGGGATTTTCCCAGCTCTATCACCAAGCTGCAAAGCTGCAACTTATGAGCTTATTAAAAGTGCAAAGGAAAAAAATCTACCTATAACCTTTGATCCTAATTTACGACCAACACTATGGTCAAGTAAAGATGAGATGATAGAAGTAATAAATGATATTGCTTCCAAGTGCGATATTATTCTTCCAGGAATTGCGGAAGGGCTGATTTTAACTGGCAGTGATAATCCCAGTGAAATATCGGATTTTTATATTAATTTAGGAGCTAAAGCTGTAATTGTTAAAACTGGAGCTAAGGGAGCCTTTGTCAAAAGTAAGGAAGAGAGCTTTTTTGTACCTGGATTTAAGGTAGAGAAGGTAATAGATACCGTTGGAGCAGGAGATGGATTTGCTGTTGGTATAATAAGTGGACTTTTAGAAAATATATCACTAAAAGATGCTGTGACAAGGGCAAATGCAATAGGTTCACTACAAGTAACTACCCCTGGTGATAATGATGGACTTCCTACCCGTGAAGAGCTTGAGTTATATTTAAATAAGAATATGAAGTAAATTATAAATCAAAAAAGCAAGGATATTATATGCTATATTTTATCAATTTATAAAAAACCATATACAATTTCTAAATTTTGGTTTATAATAAAGATATATTATATTAAAAAATCCTGAAAGGGGACTGTAAAATGTTAATTTTCAAAGATAGAACTATAAAAAACATAAACAACATAATATGCAGTCTGCTGTCAGTGAATTAAGTATACTAGGTTTTAATATACTGTATTTTTAAATTTGTAAATAATACGACCGCAGACTTATAGCCTGCGGTTTTTTATATTTTTTGAGTATCAATCTGTATATTGATTCTATTTAGATATTTGAGGCAATTTTTATCAGCCAATATATATCTAAACTTTTATATGGAAATACCGCAGATGAAATCTGTGGTTTTTTTATTTTTAAAACCTTATGAGTATTTAAGCCGCAGTGCAGTGTTTAGTCTTTTACTATTCACTGTTTCTGTGGCTTTATATATTTGCTGCATAAATCCTTATGCAAAAAACGCCTTAGGGGGAGTTAAAGATGATTATTTTATAAATATTACTCTTAGTCATGGGTCTAAATTATAGATTGGAGGACAAAAAAATGAGGTTAAGATTATTGTACACAAAAAGAAATAAATGAATTTTCAAGGGAGGAAATTATATATGATAACAGGAAATATTACTGGAATAAAGAAAATACTACTTGATAGATTAGAAAACCTATATGAATTAACTATAGATACTGACATGCTCTTTTCTTATGAACTAACAAAGGAAATGAATGATATTAGCATATTAATAAAAAAGGAAATATCCGTAGTTATTAATAGAAAGGGTAAGATTACAGACATCTCAGTGGGAAATATAAATAGTGCCAAAATACCTTCTATAGAGGTTTCTGCAAATAAGCTAAGCGGATATAGAATAATCCACACTCATCCATCAGGCAACAACAAGCTATCCCCTATGGATACCTCAGCTTTGTTGAACCTTAAGTTAGATGCTATTGCTGCCATTGGTGTTAATGAAAATATTGACCTTGTTAGGATGAGCATTGGTTTCTGTGATGTTTATAATAATAATCTTATTTTTAAGGAACTGGAAGGTATAGAACTAGAGACTGCACTGCAATTAAACCTTAGAGACAAGATCACCTATATTGATAAGGTAATTAAAACCTTAAGTAACCACGGTGATAATGAAGAAAGGGCTATTTTAGTTGGAACTGATAGTGAAGAGAGTCTTGAGGAGCTTGCAGGGCTTGCAGAGGCCTGCAATGTACTTCCTGTATATTCTGTACTTCAAAGGAAAAGCAAGGTCCACTCTGCTTACTATGCTGGAGAAGGTAAAATACAGGAAATAGCTCATTTAAAGCAGCTTAAAAATGCCAATACAATAATATTTGATGATGAGCTTTCCGGCTCTCAGATAAGAAATCTGGAAGAGGAACTAGGCTGTAAGGTTATAGATAGAACCACCTTAATCTTGGATATCTTTGCAAGGAGGGCTAAAAGTAAAGAAAGCATTCTTCAGGTAGAACTTGCTATGCTTAACCATAAGCTTCCTAGATTAAGAAATTCAAGTGCTAACCTTTCAAGAATAAAAGGTGGAGTAGGAGTAAAGGGTGGAGTTGGTTCAAGAGGGCCAGGAGAGAAAAAGCTTGAGACTGATAGAAGGCATATAGAAGGAAGAATAGAAGAAATTAAAAATGAGCTTCGTAAGGTAATAGGGCAAAGAGCTGTCCAAAAGGTGAATAGAATCAAAGGTAACATCAGCAATGTGGCCATAGTAGGCTATACCAATGCAGGAAAATCAACCCTAAGAAATAAGCTCTGTGAAATTTCTTCTTCTAACAATAGCAAAGAAGGAGTTTTAGAGGCAGATATGCTCTTTGCAACCTTAGATACCACCGTAAGGGCCGTAACCTTAGAGGATAATAGAAAAATTGCTTTATCTGATACTGTTGGTTTTATCAGCAAGCTTCCTCATGACCTGGTAGAAGCCTTCAAATCCACCTTAGAAGAGGTTATTGATGCTGATCTTCTTCTTCATGTGGTAGATGCCTCCAATAATGAAGCCATAAAACAAATAAAGTCAGTAAACACCGTTCTCTCTGAGCTGAAGGCAAAGGACAAAAACACCCTAATCCTTCTAAATAAAATTGATAAAGCCTCTGAAGAGAGCATAAAGGAAATCCGAGCTTTCCTAAAGGATGAAAAAATAATAGAAATTAGCGCTGTAAAAGGTATCAACTTAGAGGAAGTTTTATATATGATAGGCAGGGAAATTCCCCTTCAATTAATAGAAAAGGAATTCCTCATCCCTTATAATGAACAAAAGTTAATTTCCTTCCTTCATGAAAACTCAAAGGTCATTAATGAAGATTTTAAGGAAGAAGGAGTCTACCTTAAAGCCTTAGTATATGAAGGAATCTCTAAAAGGTTTAAGATCTTTGAAAAAGAGAAAATTTAAATAACATGTCTCCTTTTGGCCCTATTATCATACTAATAATATTATAGTTAGGTTAAAAAGGAGACAACCATGGAATATACTCCTGCCTTAAGGCATATCACAGTAAGGCTTTTCCACTGTGATCCTGATATATTAAAGGACAGAAGAAGTTTAAACATATATGCCCGAGAAACGGCTAAAGAGCTCAAGCTAGGTAACATTAAAGCTTCTTTTTTTCTATATAATCCCTTAGGAATAACTGTAGTTGTGCTATTAGACCTATGTCAGCTAACGGTTAATTCTAATCCTTGTGATGGCTATGCTCAAGTAGATTTATTTACCCCATCTCCTGAGGCTGCCTTGTCTAGTGCCTTTAACTACCTAAAGAAAGCCTTAATAGCTTCTCATTATGAAATTTTCGGACCCTTAGATGATATCTCTATCTATCTAAAGCCCAGATCCTCTTCCCTTGGTAATAATACTAAGGAAATGCGGTCTATCACAGGAGGACTAAGTCCGGTGATTTCTGTTTTAGGCAGTGGCGGCGGAGTGGCTAAGTCTGTTTTGTCCATATTAAACAGAGCCTCAGAGGATATAAATGATCCTATTAACTCCTTTATTAAGGAAGCAAAGCTTCATTTAATTGATTTAAAACAAAAGGATCTATCCTATTATGAAAATCACTTTCCTAATTTAAGAGATAGAATAACACTACATGAATTTGATGTAAATAACGGCGACACTCTAAAAAGCCACCTAGAGAAAAGCAATACCTCTATTGTACTGGACATATCCTACGGAGATTCGGTTCTGATGCTAAAATGCTGTAATTCCTTAGGAATATCCTATATTAACACAGCTCTAGAAAGTGTTGAGGTAGATGAAAATCAATATTATACAGGGTTTCCCCTACAGGAAAGATATAAAATTTTTCAGAGCCATAGGGATGAATTTCATAACACCTCTGCTATAATCTGTTCTGGTATGAATCCTGGAGTTGTTCAGTGGATGGCAATTGATTTAATGAATAGATATCCTGATAAAAAACCTATAGGCTGCTATATAGTAGAAAATGATACCTCCTTCTTTGAAAATGAAGATTTAGCAGAAAAAAACACCATATACACCACCTGGTTTCCCATGGGCTTTCTTGATGAGGCCATAAACAGCTACCCAACCTTTATGAAAAAGCATGAAGCCTTATTCCTCTACAATGAAATATATGAGCTTCAATTTAAGGTTACTTTAGGGCAGAAGCAGTTCTATGGTGCTCTTATGCCCCATGAAGAAGCTATTACCCTTGGTAAAATCTTTGATATGGAAACAGGCTTTATATACAAGATAAATGACCACACCACAGAGTTAATTAAATCAAATCTAAATAATATTCATAGCTTATGGGAAAACCCGATGAAGGTTTTAGACCCTGAACTCACCCCTCTAAAGGGCGAGGATTTAGTAGGTATACTTTTGGTTTTTGAGGATAAGGAGGCCTATGTATATAATTCTTTAAACAATAAGGAAACCTTTAAAAAATATAGAACCAACGCTACCTACCTTCAGGTTGCTTCTGGAGTATATGCCGCCTTGGCCACCATGCTACTAGATAACATTCCTAAGGGGATTTATTATGTTGATGAGCTCCTTATGAATACTAAAAATAACTATGGTAAGTATGTAAGCTACCATCTGGAGAAATTTATAATAGGTGAAAACAGTCATAGTGATGGGGACTTGCTAAATAGAATGAAAAGATAACAAAATGGGAGGTAGATAATAATTTTATCTACCTCCTTTCCATTATTAGATATTTATTATTTTCCCTTTAGCTTTATCATATTCAGAGAGCAAATACTCATCCAAGAAGGATAAAGCAGTTTCTGCAATCTCTTCATCTACTCCATAATAGGCTTCTGCGACGGCACCAGTAATGGCAGCAATTGTGTCACTATCACCACCAATGGAAATAGCATTTCTTATAGCATCCTCAAAGCTCCTTGACTCCAAAAAAGCTACCAGGGCTTGTGGTACTGATTTTTGACAGGTAATCTCATAATCATATGTAGGACGGATTTCATCCAAGGTAAAATCTAGACTATAGTACTTTGCTTCGATATAATCTCTGATTAGTTCCTTCATCTCCTTCTTACCTCTACCATTACGAGCAAGCCAAATAGCAGCTGCTGTTGCCTGTGCACCAATTATTCCTTCAGGATGATTATGGGTTACTTCTGCCGTTGCCTTGGCAAGAATCTCTGCTTCCTCTAAAGAGCTAGCATACCACCCAACGGAAGAAACCCTCATAGCTGATCCATTTCCACAGCTATTATATGGCTCCTTATGATTTTTGAGCATCCAGACAAGAAAATTCCCACCATAACCACAATCTGGATATCTGCAGCCCACCTCATGCATAACGTCTACTAAATCACTTTTGAATTTTTCAAGTCCCTCTTCCTTATTGTATTGAGCCAGAGCCTTAGCCACTGCTATAGTCATAACAGTATCATCAGTAAAATCACAGTCGGTACTAAAAAGCGGAAAATCTTTTCTTTTGATATTATCGAATTCATATATGGAACCAACAATATCACCGATTATTGCACCTATCATTAATTATCTCCTTTTCAATGAACAAATATGATTATTCTATATTATAACACTTCTATTTTTTCTGTGAAAAAGGGCACATTTTTTCTCTCTTTTTTAATAAGCAGAAAAATTTCTGTAGAATATGGCTTTTTGCTTATATAAATTGCTAAAGAAAAAGAGATTTATGAGAATTTAATCTGAATATTCAGAATTTATGATATAATAATACATAGATATTGTTATAAAATAGCAGATTCGGATATTATGTAATTTTAAGGAGGTTCTCTATGGATAAGGGATTTTTCGGAAGCTTGTTTGATTTCGACAAAGATGGCAAATTGGATGCCTTTGAGCGTGCAGCGGAGTTTATGACCTTTGAAATGCTTATGGAGGAAGATTCAAAAACAGCTGAAGATGTGGATGCTTTTGAGGATGATGAAGATAATTTCCAAGATGAGGATGACGATGACTTTCAGGATGAAGATTACGACGACTTTGAAGATGAGGATGAAGATGACTTTGAAGATTACGATTCCACAGATCTCTATGATGAAGACTTTTAGTAAAGGTAATAAAATAGAGCTGCCTCTGGCAGCCCTTTTATTCTTACAAGGTCTTTCTCCTAAATAAAATCTCATACCCTTCCTTCTCAATTATCTCTGTTACATAAAAGCCATTTTTATCGTAAAGGTCCTGGGCCTTAGCTTCGTTGCTGTCTGTGGAGGTGAAAAGGCAAATATACTTTTTTTCTCTTTTTCTTCCCTCATTTATAACGAAATCTAAAAGGAGTTTTCCTATACCCCTTCCCCTGTATTTTTTATCAACACAATACCAGCCTATCCACAGGGTGTCCTGATAATTTTCTATTAAGGTATATATGCCAATAATACCCATAACCTTTTTCTTATCATTTACTGAAATAAAATATTCCAAGCTTCTAGTGTGCCTATCCACTTTAGTTATATACTTTTGAAATTTCTTCTCACTAACACTGGCCTCTATTTCTCTTTTTACCGAGTCATCTTCATCTGTAAATACAGTTTCCACTAATTTAATTGCTTTTTTTAAATATTCCTTTGTCAAAGTAATTATTGTTATGTCTCCAGGAAAATCCATATTATACTCCATAACTTGGTAGCACCTGATAAAGGTCTATATAGGTACATTATTAAGTATTATATACAATTTTTCTTGATTTGTTCCAGGCAATATTTTTTTAAAAAATTATCAAGATTTTTTTAATAAAAACGATTACCTGTAAATACTTGTCTGGATTTGTCATAGCTAAGTGATATAATATCTTTTATAATAATCTTTCTTTGGGTAGGCCCTTGGGTACGCTATGGTTAACGCTGTCTTTGGTCTTATATTATGAAAGAATTAAGCCCAGCACCTATAAAATTTTATTGGTGCTGGGTTTTTAAATTAAAAATATTTCCTAGTGAATACTATTTATTATTTTATAAGCTCTACAGCCTGTATTGGTACATAGGATTTTTCTATACTAAAACCATTAGCAGTTTTGTTAATTACTATTACCCCTTCAAGTTTAATTTCCTTTCCATTGAGTTTAGCTATATTAGTATAACCAAAAAGCTCAAGTGTTTGCTTATCCTTTATTATCTTTAGAACAGGATTATCCTTATCTGATGCATCCAGAGTTATTTCTGCTCCTACAGCTTCAAAGGCTTTCTTAGCATTCACAAATAGTCTTTCAGTTGTTTTATCAAGGTCAAGGCCTAAAACCCTTTCCATGTATCTGCCTACCTCTGTATTGTCAACAACACCACGGAGCTTTTCAGAACCATTAGGAGCATAGTTATATAACGCTACATCTCCACCAATATGTCCTCCATAAGCCCAGCTGATATTTGCTCTATTGCTTACTGCTATATTAATTTTGCCTTCCTTTGCCAGTGCTATATCCTCGGCAGTAGGGTCATTAATACCATAGAAATTCTTAAAAACTTCCCTAATCTTACTGTCATCAGCACCCTTTAATAGGATATTAGCATAATCCAAGGAAGCCCTAGCAGGTTTAAGCTTGTCTATGCTGTCTGCAAAAGTTACACTGGAGTAATTGGGATTTATCCCTCCAATAAGCGGTCCTCCGGTACCATGATCAGCAGAGGAAACCACAACTGTATTTTTATCCTTCTTAGCAAATTCTACTGCTACCTTTACAGCTTCATCAAAGGCTACAATATCTCCAGCCATTCCTGCAGGGTCATTGGCATGGGCTGCCCAGTCTATTTTACTTCCTTCTATCATTAGGAAAAAGCCATCATTATCCTTAGATAATATTTCTAAAGCTTTTTCAGTCATCTCTGCCAGTGTTGGTTCTTCTGACTTAGTGGATATACGATCTACTTCATATTTTAAATCTGCTTCTGCAAAGGCTCCCCAAATTTTTGAGGAAGTGGAATCCTTCATTGCTTCCCTTGTAGTTACATATTCATAACCAAGCTTCTTTATTGTTTCAATTAAATCCTTACCATCGGCTCTTTTACCGCCTGCTTCAGGAGTGAAAAACTTATTTCCCCCACCTAAAACCACATCCAAGCCATTATATATCTGCTGCTTCATAATAGAATTATAATTACTTCTATCTGGGTCATGAGCAGTAAAATCTGCAGGAGTTGCATGCATTACTTCAGAGGTAACAACTATACCAGTAGATTTACCAGATAACCTTGCCGACTCAATTAATGTTGCTTCAGGAGTGCCATCTGATAATACACCCACATGCTTATCATCTGTCTTATAGCCAATAGAATATGCAGTTCCACCAGGAGCTGAGTCCGTTATTGGCCCCTTTTCCCAGTAGGTTCTTGTGAGACCAACAGCTATTTCATCCATTGCAAAGGCCTCACCACCCTTATACCACCTAGCTATAGTAGTAGCTTCTATGCTTGTCCCATCAGGTATGAGCATTATTACATTTTTAACTCTACCGTTCTTAGCTTGTACATCAATTTTGGAATTAAAAGATATTAATCCCATAATCATTAGTAGGGCACAAATTAGTGCAATTAATGAGAATCTCTTTCTTAATTGCTGAAGCTTAAACATAAGATTTTCCTCCTTAAATAATTTATTATAACGGTTATTTTAATGATTTATCAAATTACCGTTAAACGTTTACATACATATATTACTATATTTTTAGAATTTTGTTAAGAATTATATTTAACTTTATATTAAAATTCATTAATTATTCAAATTATATTTAAATAAAGTAATTAATATTACAAAATCTACTAAATAGTTTTTTTAAAAAATAAGCTCATACTTCTCTATATTTTGAGAAATATGAGCCTTTGCTAAGCTTCATTATATTATATCTAATAATATTTACATATACTATTTAATCCTTGTCATTGTGGATTCATATCCACCACCATCAGGATAAACCCAGGCTCCAGTATTGGTATTACCGTCAGCACTAAACTTTCCCTTAAAATATGCAGGCGATCCCTTTTCTCCACCCCAAATGGTAAGAAGATCTCCTTCCATTTCATAGGTATAATCGAAGGTATTGCCAACACTATCAAAATAACGTGACTTTATATCCTCACTTGGCTTGTCATCTCCGAAGCCTCGTTCAAAGCCAATGATCTCCATACCTTTCATTTTCTGACCATATTGTTCAAGATCAACATATTGTATCAGAAAGAATTTTCCCTCCATCCACTGATAAGTAACCTTTCCTGCTATATCAGGACCAGTAATATCCCAAGTTCCAACTAATATGTCTAAAGCCTTAAGACGGGAATCCGGTTCAGGCATTTGGTATTCAGTATAGTTATTTGTATCATCCATTGTAATTCCTACCCTTCTCATTGATATTTTTATATTTTTTATCTTTCTGTTTTCCAGAAATAAGCCTTAAATGTAAGCACTTTTCTTTATTATCAACTTACTTATTGCTCTCTTTTTATTTAACTCTTTTCCTAATTGGAAATTGTATCTCTGATATATACTTTTGAGGATCAGGCTCGTTTGATGGGTGCTTTATACATAATGTTCTTTCACTGCCCTTAATCTCGTAGTCATTATCTTCAATCCACCTTGCCAGCTTGCCTTCAGCTTCTGGAAGTACCTTCTCAAAGGGGCCATCTCCAATAACTGTTGCTGCACATTCAATGGCCTCCAGCTCCTTAAAGATATATTCTCCCTGACTTTCCCCTAGCATATTTACTAGTACAGCAGCTTCTACATCAACTTCTTGATCTTTATATTCAGTACTATGATATATTGTAATTACCTTTCCTTCTAGAATAGGATATAGTTCATTTTCACCAATGAAAGCATATAGCTTTTCCCAAAGAAGCTCTTGGTAGCTGTAATCGGGTAATACCTCTCGAAGGGACAGCACCTTAATTTTGGGTATTTCCTTTACTACTACCTCCTGACAGGTCATGGTGTAATTTCCTACATCTGCTCTATCAAGTGCATAAATGAGCCTTTCAATTTTATTTTTTTCTTCATTGATTTTTTCGTGAATTTCATCAGATTTTAATTGAAAAACCTTTTGAATATAGTCCTTTTCCTCAAATCTGTCGATAATATCACCAATATCATTTATTGAAAACCCCATATCTCTAAGAGCAATAATTCGCATTAAGAGTGGTATCTGATTGGCACTGTATAGTCTATAGCCATTTATCTTATCAATTTCAGCTGGATGAAAAAGGCCGTTCTTTTCGTAATGCCTCAGCATCCGTGGAGACACTCGAACAAGCTGTGAGAACTCACCAATCTTAAACATTCCATCACCTCGTATTTACTTATAATCTAGATTATACCCATATTATAATCCTTGACATTATGGCAAGGTCAATCCATTCATTGTATTTTTTTCTTAATTTTACTAATGTTTAAGTTTTATTAACATTTAATTTTTTAAAGAACACATGAAAAAAAGCATGGTAATGACACCATATTTCAGGTGTTATCACCATACTTATACATAAATAATTATATTAGCAGATAAAGATAAACAAGCCTAGTCAAGAAGTATTATATATACCTGCCGGTTACGGAATTTTCATCTTCTCTTATATCCTTTGGGGTACCTACTGCAATAACCTCTCCGCCCTTTACTCCACCTTCCAGCCCTAAATCTATTATCCAGTCAGAAGCACTTATTATTTGCTGGTTATGCTCTACCACAATAACAGTGTTTCCTGAATCCACAATTTTATTTAAAAGCACAAGAAAGTTTTCCACATCTAAAGGGTGTAACCCTGTAGTAGGCTCATCTATAAGATATAAGTTATTGCTTCCCGTATTATCTGTAAGCTCCTTAGCCAGTCTCAATCTCTGACCCTCTCCTCCAGATAGAGTCGTAAGAGTTTGACCAAGCTCCAAATAGCCAAGGCCTACCTCTTCAAGAAGCTTTAAGATTTTTAGAATTTTAGGATATTCATCAAAGAGAGTGATTGCCTCATTTATTTGCATTCTTAAAATACCCTTTATATTATATCCTTTATAATCTACAGAAAGCACAAGGTCATTAAATTGGTTTCCTCCACAGACAGGACAAGGCACTTCCAGATTCTCGAAAAACAGCATATTACTGCTTATATATCCAAGGCCCTCACAGTTTTCACAGCGACCTCCCTTGGTATTAAAGGAGAACTCCCTAGCTGTTAAGCCTCGTTCTTTAGAAGTCTTTAGCCATCCAAAAATCTTTCTTATTTCTGAATAAACTCCAGAATAGGTTGCCACATTAGAACGACTCATCCTGCTAAGGGGAGCTTGATCCACTGTGATAATTTTATTAAAAGCTTCAATTCCTGATACCTTATTACAAGTTAATTTCTCATTAGTATTTCCTTTGGCTATTATCTCAAAGACAAGGGTTGATTTACCAGAGCCTGATACCCCTGTAACACTGGTAAAACAGCCTATAGGAAATTTAACATCAATATTTTTTAAATTAAAGAGATTAGCATTTTTTACTTCTATAAAATTCTCAGTACCTTTTCTAACATTCCTAGAAGTTTCCTGTTTTCTCTTTAGATAATTCCCTGTCACTGAGGCTTCCTGATTCATTATTTCCTCTAAGGTACCCTCGCCAATTATTTCTCCTCCATATTTGCCGGAGCCAGGGCCAATATCTACAATATAGTCCGCAGCCATCATAACATCCGTATCATGTTCAATAACTATTACCGTATTACCTAAATCCCTAAGCTCCTTAAGTATTTTTATAATACCAGCAGTATCCTTAGGATGAAGTCCAATAGTTGGCTCATCCATTATGTATATCACTCCTGTAAGGCTGGAATCTAGACTTGCAGATAGCTTAATTCTTTGAGTTTCCCCTCCGGATAAGGTCATTGTCTGCCTATTAAGAGAAAGATAACCAAGGCCCACATTAACTATTCTTATAAGCTTTGTTTTTATATCCAAAAGATATGGTTCTACTATAACCCTATCCCTATCCTCAATAACTTCTTCAACTCTAAGGAGCCAATGATATAATTCCTCAAGGGATAAAACAGAAAGCTCTGGAAGACGTGTATCTAGTACCTTTGCACTTCTGCTTAAGGTATTTAACCTCTCCCCTTGGCAATTAGGACAAGTATCTGAGTGAAAATAGGCCTCCAGATCCTTTGTTACTCCACCCTTTTGGGAAAGCCTCCTCCAAAGAGTAGTTAATACCCCCTCAAATTTTCCCTCTGCTACAGTTTTAGCTAGAGCTGTATCAGGAAATAGCTCTTTAACCTCAGTGCTTTCAACACCATGATAAAGAATGGCTCTTTGAGCATTGGTAAAGTCCTTAACAGGGGTATTTATCTCATAGGGAATACCATAGTGATTAAAGGTATTGTATACCACGGAAATTTGATAATCCTTATAGGCTTTATCCCAGAAGTCTATAGCACCTTCCTCAAGAGACAGGTTCTCATTAATCACCTTAGCCTCATTTATTTTTAATACCTTACCGAGGCCATGACAGGTATCACAGGCTCCCTCTCTAGTATTATAAGAAAAATGGCTTCTAGTTAGCTTATCCATTTTGTAATTGCAATAGCTGCAATACATATATACCTTAAAGTCACCCTCCGCCTTCACAACCTCCTCCTTGCACATAGAAGCCTTTATCTCCTTATGGCAGTGAGGGCATATCCTTATACTTAGCTTTTCATAAAGCATCCTTAGCTCTGTATAAATATTTGTGACAGTTCCCACGGTAGAACGAGAATTTTTACTATATTCATTTTGGGTAATTCTAATGGCAGGAGATACATTAATAATAGAATCAATCTTAGGCTTGCTGATTCCCTGATAGCCAATAGCCTCTAAATATTGCCTTTGGCACTCCTGATAAATAGTATCTATAGCCAAGGTTGATTTTCCTGAACCAGAAACACCAGAAAAAACTATGAGCTTATTTCTAGGAATCTCCAAGGATATATTTTTAAGGTTTCCTTCCCTAACACCCTTTATAACAATGTTATTCATCTTATCACCTTCTTTTCCTTATCCATTTTATTATATACGTAATATAAAGATTATAGTATAACCTCTTGAAGCATATCTCTACTTATATCTTTCAAAATTTCATTTATTATTTTACCAAATATAGTAGGCGGTATAAAGAAAATATGTTATAATGAACTATGTTCAGTTTGGAGGTGAATGTTATTAATACAATAGTTACTTCAAAAGAAGCTATACTTGCTGCAAGCAGAGAACTTGCTTCAAAAGAGGGACTGCAATCCCTTAATATGCGTACCGTAGCAAAAAAATGTAATGTGTCCGTTGGATCAGTTTATAACTATTTTCCCTCTAAAGGAGATTTAATTGCTGAAACAGTACAGGATTTGTGGCAGAGCATCTTTTACATAGACAAAATCTCTAATAAGACAGATTCTTTTACAGACTATGTTGCCTGGATATTTGAAAGTGTCCATCTTGGTATAGAAGAATATCCTAATTTCTTTACTGCTCATTCCATGAGTTTTGCTAATACAGATAAAGGTAAAGCTCGTGAAGTAATGGAAAAATACTTTGATCATATGAAAGCTGAACTTCTTATGGCTCTTGAAAAAGACAATAATATAAAGGCTGCTGTCTTTTCCGATTATTTTTCAAAGTCTGCATTTGTGGATTTTGTTTTTTCAAATCTGCTTAACTTACTTATGAAACAGGAAAACTCCTGTAATATACTTATTGAAGTAATTAAACGTTGTATTTATTAAAACCTTCTATGTTGATTCCCCGCTTTTAAGGCGGGTTTTCATAAAAACATAATTGAACAATGTTCAATTATAAGAAAAGGAGACTTATTATGCAAGCAATTATGGAAACTTCCTTTGATGTGGTATATCTCACCACTGTAATTATCCTTGGGATTATCATGATTAAAAAAAGTAATGGAAATAAGCAATACAGGCTATTTGGTATCATGGCTGTAACCCTTGGTATAGGTGATTCCTTCCACCTTGTACCTAGAGCTTTGGCCCTTTGTACTACGGGATTAGAAAGCTATACCGTTGCTCTTGGAGTTGGCAAATTCATCACCTCAATTACTATGACTGTATTTTATATACTGCTGTATTATGTTTGGCGTCTACGTTACAAGATAGAAGGAAAAAATACTATAACTATATCCATTTATACTCTGGCAATTACAAGGATAATATTATGCCTTATGCCTCAAAATCAATGGACTAGCGCTACTCCTCCTCTGTCTTGGGGTATTTATCGTAATCTTCCCTTTGCTGCAATGGGAATCCTTGTAATTATTTTATTTTATCAAAGTGCTAAGAGTGCCAATGACAAGGCTTTTAGGTATATGTGGCTGACTATTGTGCTCAGTTTTGCTTTTTACATTCCGGTGGTACTTTTTGCCGACACTATTCCTGTTATAGGCACATTAATGATTCCTAAAACCTGTGCTTATGTATGGACAGTTTTAATTGGATATTGTGAAATGATAGGATTAAAAAGTCATAAAAAAGCATATTAACAATACCATTTTTATACCTAGTAGCGATTGCTTTCTTTAAAAGGTACATTAAAAATTCATTTGTTTTATAATTTTAAAAGCCAAGAGATTCAATAATCTCTTGGCTTAATTTTAAAAAATAGTTTTTGAATGTTTTACACTACATTGCATCAAAAAAGCTCAACTGATCACTTTCTGGCAGTCCTCTTAAGCAGCCAAACTTCTTAAGTAGCTCTATAGCAGAATTACCAATCTTAGCACGCTTCTTTACATCCTCAATGGAGTTAAAGGGTGTCTCCTGAGCGGCATTGTATATGCTCTCTGCTGCAATTCCTCCCATACCAGATATGCTGTTTATTGGTGGTCTAAGTGCATCCTCTTCAACTAGGAATTTGCTTGAATGAGATTTGTATAAATCTATGGGGAGGAATTTCATTCCCCTCTCATACATTTCTAAAACAATTTCTAAGTCATCATACATATCCTTATCCTTTGGAGATGCCTGCATGCCTAAAGCTTGAATTTCTTTCATCTTTTCCTTAACCTTTTCTTTTCCGTATATCATAAATTCACTATCAAAGGATTTTGCTCTAATGGTGAAATAAGCTGCATAGTAGGCTATAGGAATATGTACCTTAAACCAAGCTATTCTAAAGGCCATCATTACATAGGCCGCAGCATGGGCCTTAGGGAACATGTATTTTATCTTTCTGCAGGAATCTATATACCACTCCGGCACATCATTCTCTCTCATCATGGTTTCATATTCTTCCCACTTCTCAGGGTTTTTAAGCGCCTGACCCTTACGTACAAGCTCCATTATCTTAAAGGCAGAGTTTGGTGGAAGACCTTTCTTGATAAGATAGGTCATAATATCATCTCTTGTACACACAGCCTCGCTTAAGGTAACGGTGCCGGACTCTATTAGTGTTTGAGCATTGCCCAGCCAAACGTCGGTACCATGGGAAAGACCTGATATACATATAAGATCTGCAAAGGTTGTGGGTCTTGTGTCTAAGAGCATGCCTCTTACAAACTTAGTTCCGAATTCAGGAATCCCAAAGGTTCCTACCTTGGAATTAATCTGCTCCGGAGTTACTCCTAATGCCTCAGTGGAGGAAAATATAGACATAGTAGCCTTATCATCAAGAGGTATACTTTGAGGGTCAACCCCTGTTAAATCCTGAAGCATCCTAATTACTGTAGGATCATCATGGCCAAGTATATCCAGCTTCAATAGATTCTGGTCTATAGAGTGATAATCAAAATGAGTGGTTATAATATCTGAATTAGGATCATCCGCAGGATGCTGTATAGGGCAAAACTCAAATATTTCTCTGCCCTTTGGAACAACAATAATTCCTCCTGGATGCTGTCCTGAGGTTCTTTTTATTCCTGTACACCCCTTAGATATTCTCATTATTTCCGCCTTGTTTACGGAAATATCCTTTTCCTCATAATACTTTTTCACATAGCCAAAGGCGGTCTTTTCCGCAATGGTTCCTATGGTTCCAGCCTTAAAGGTTGTGCCCTTTCCAAAGATAACCTCAGTATATCTATGAGCCTTTGCTTGGTACTCTCCGGAAAAGTTTAAATCTATATCTGGCTCCTTATCTCCGTTAAAGCCAAGGAAGGTCTCAAAGGGTATATCTATGCCATCCTTATCAAGCTTTTCTCCGCATACTGGACATGCTTTATCAGGCAAATCAATACCTATCTTACAGCCATGATCCTCAAAGTCCGAATACTTACATTTTGGACATCTATAATGGGGAGGAAGTGCATTTACCTCCGTTATACCTGTCATATTAGCCACAAAGGAGGATCCAACGGAGCCTCTGGAGCCTACTAAATAACCATCCTCATTGGATTTCCATACAAGCTTTTGGGCTATGATATACATAACAGAAAAGCCGTTTTTTATAATGGAATCTAATTCCTTATCCAGTCTTGCCTGAACTATTTCTGGAAGGGGATTCCCATATAGCTCATAGGCCTTATCAAAAGCTATATCCTTAATGGTCTGCTCACAGCCCTCAATATGGGGAGGACACTTTTCAGGAGAAATAGGACTTATCTGCTCGCACATATCTGCTATCTTATTTGTATTTGTAACAACCACCTCATAGGCCTTTCTATCTCCTAAATAGGAAAATTCCGCAAGCATCTCTTCAGTGGTTCGCAAATATAAGGGAGCCTGATTATCTGCATCCTTAAAGCCTTGCCCTGCTTCTAATATACGTCTATAGATCTCATCCTCTGGATCAAGGAAATGAACATCTCCTGTAGCAACTACAGGCTTATTGAGCTTTTCTCCAAGGCGGACAATTTTTTTATTAATTTCCTTTAAATAATCTTTATTTGGAACCTGCTCTGTTCTCACTAAATAATCATTATTTCCAAGAGGCTGGATTTCCAAATAATCATAATCCTCTGCAATGGCTTCAATTTCCTCATCAGATTTTCCAAGAAGTATTGCCTGATAAAGCTCTCCTTCGCTACAGGCACTACCTATTATTAACCCTTCTGAATATTTTTTAAAGAGGCTTTTTAATATTCGAGGTTTTTTATAGAAATAATCTAAATGAGAATAAGATACAAGCTTATATAAATTCTTTAAACCCACATAATCCTTTGCTAATATAATTGCATGATAGGTTCTAAGCTTCTTATATTCCTCTCTTTTAGCATCTGCATCAGAGGCAAAAGCATCTATATCCTGAAGCTTTTCTGTTCCTCTTTCCTTTAGCTTCTCAAGCATTACATTAAACACCTTAACAGTGGTGTCCACGTCATCTAAAGCTCTATGGGCAACCTCTACCTTTATACCCAGGTGTTTAGCAATCCTTCCTAATTTATAGGTTTTATAATCTGGGAAGAGATCCTTAGCCAGAGACAGGGTATCCACATAGGTGAAATCAAAATCATGGCCTAATACCTTAGCATTATGCTTTAAAAAGCCTACATCAAATTCTGCATTGTGAGCTACAAGAACGCTGCCCTCAATAAAATCTAACAGCTTAGGGAATACCTTATCTATGGTTTCTGCATCCTTAACCATATCATCGGTGATGTTGGTTACTTCAACAACTCTAGCAGGAATAGGCTTTTCAGGATTTACAAAGCATGCAAATTCATCAATTACCTTTCCATCCTTAACCTTCATTATTCCTATTTCAGTAATCTTCTCCGTTACAGCAGAAAAACCTGTGGTTTCAAGGTCTAACACGCAATAGGTAGTATCAATACTCTGCCCTTTTGGGTTTACTACAGAAGGTTTTTTATCTGGAGCCAAATATGCCTCAACCCCATATATAACCTTCATGTCGGGGTTATTTCTACCTAGTAGCTTATGGGCTTCAGGGAATGCCTGCACCACTCCATGATCAGTTATAGCTATTGATTTCATTCCCCAGCTCATAGCTCTTTTAATTAAATCCTTGGCACTGGACATGGCATCCATTTGACTCATTTGAGTATGCATATGAAGCTCAACTCTCTTGGTCTCTGCTCTATCCAGCCTCTTAGCTTTCTTTCTTCCTTCTGTTTCCACTATGGTATTTGCAATGAGCTCAACCTCTTCAGAAAACTTACTGTAGCCTGAATTCCCTGCTAGCTTAACACCCCTAGCACTTTTCAGCTTAGATAATACTTCAGCATCTTCCCCAGGCTTGCAGAAGGCCTTACAGGTCATGGAACTTGTTCCATCGTATAAATCAAAGGAAATTAGAGTTTTCCCGCTCTTTAACTCCCTGGTTTCTATGTTGGACACTTCTCCCTCTAAAGCAATTCTTCCCTCATCGGGAGTAATGTCAATTATCTTTATTATAGGCTGCTTAATATTTGTGTTTCTACCCAATATAAGGAAAGGATTACCCTTCTTTCCACTGGAATCTCCCTTTGTCTCGGAGCTATTTTCTGCTTCTCTGGGCATTGCAGCAGCATTATTGCTTATAGCCTCCTGAATTTCCCTTTGAATCATGAGCATTTCCTTTGCTCGTCTTTCCTCCTGCTGAGCAAGAAGCTCCTCAGCACTTAATTTATCAACAAAATTTATCTTATAGGTTGTTCCATATAGGCTTTTTATAGCTGCCTGTATTTTTTGATCATAATTCATGGATTTAAAAAAGCCTGCTACACCAATTTTAAAATTAATATTTATGGTGTTTTCAGTGATCTCGAATTCACTATCATTAGTAAGAACTGCCCTAAGCGCTGGATATTTTTCCGCCACTAAAAATATAATATCCTCTATCTCTTCTCCTATAGGCTTTCTTTCTGTTCCTTCTGCATAATTTACAGTGATAACAGAATCCTCTAAGGAAAATCTATCTTTTATAAAATTATTAAGACCTTCAAACTCTCTTACATTAATATACCTATCAGAGGAGAGTTTCAGCTCGATAGTTCTATTTCGTTTATTTAGTACTGCTGATTCTACGATGGCAGTATTTATGTTACCAGCTGCTTCATAATCACTAAAAATTTCATTTACTCTTTTCATAGCACCATGAACCTCTCCTAAAACTTTTCATAATATCATTATATATAATATTCTTAGCCTTTGTCATATGTAAAAAAGAGGTATAAGAGCACTTAAGTATAAAGAGTGCCTGTAAACCTCCTTTTTGTGTGTTAAATCTATATGCTTTAATTAAACTTCATTATTAAAGGAACATTTAGCCTCGCCTAGCTTTCTTTTATTTTTTTATATTCACTATATCTATTAAAATATACTCTAAGAAGCCCAGCAAAAGGAATGGATAATATCATACCTAAGGCTCCAAAATAGCTACCTCCAATAAGAACTGCTATTAATATCCAAACCGGTGAAAGTCCTATTTTATCTCCTACAATTTTAGGCTGAATGATATTGCCATCTATCTGCTGATATAAAAGTAGAAGCACCGCTCCAGTCACCCCTAAAGGTATACTTGTAAATATCCCAAATAAAAATGCTAAGACTGCTCCAATAACTGGTCCTATATAAGGAATTATATTTGTTACTCCTGCAATAAAACCTATTAATACAGCAAAGGGATGCCCAATCAATAATAGCAGTCCTGTAGATACTACTGCTACGATAATTGAATCTAATATTTCTCCTAATATAAATCTACCAACTATATTATCTAAATCATAAAGAAATATTGATAATGCCCTTCCCACCTTTTTGGGAAGCAATACATCTCTTAGCTTTTTTAACTGACAAATCAATCTTTCCTTATCCATTAAGAAATAAATAGTAAGAATTAGTATAACAACAAAATCCAATAAAAATGAGGAAATACCAGAAATAGTGCCTATGAAAAAATTTAAGCTATCCTGTGCTACAGCACCAACCATGTTTACAATTTCACTGGAAAACTCACTGGGTAATTTAACATCTATATTATTATTTTTTAAGCCTTCAACAATTAAGGCCGACCATTCCTTTATTTGCTCCTGAACATAAGGTAGTGAATTAATAATTTTTGTTATGCTTTCTAATATAGGCGGAACTAAAAATTTAAATATAAGCACTAAAGCATATATACCTATAAAAAATACAATTAAAATGCTTATAAATCTTATTAATTTATTATATTTTTCATTTGCATTCCTTTTTGTAATTAAGTTAATGCCTTTAGAAAGAAGCCCATGGCTGTAGCTAACAGGCATCCATAATAAATAGGATAATAATACAGCATAAATTACTGGTGAAATTACTGATAGAAATCTTTTACCTTCATAAGCAATAAAGCTTATGAAAGCATCACCATGCTCTATAGCCTTCACTGTTAATACCAATACTACTGCCACAAAGATAATAATAATGCCATACTTAATATACAATCTGTTGTTCTTTAGTTTTTCTATCATCGTATTCTCCTGGGTTTAGTGCTTTATATTAGCTATGAATTTTTTATTTATTATATCATGTGTCATTTAATAATAAAATCTGCAATATTTTTAGATTTTATAACAGTTTAAATTTATATAAGCGAAAAAAGAGCGATATCTCTATCGCTCTTTTTTCATTACCTTCTCTGGTGCCTCTTTGGTGCCAGGCACCAGAGAAAAGAGATTTTATTTACCTTATTTTACACTCTTAGCTGCATGCTCTCCAGCAATTCTTCCGCTGGTTAATGCAAATTGAACGGAGCTGCCTGTCATATATACCTGATTATATAGTACTTTATTGGCATTTTCTCCTACTGCATAAAGATTATTTATCGGAGAACCATCTACTTTAATAACCTGGAAGTTATCATTGGTCTTTACTCCCGCAAAGGTTCCCATAGTTTTAGGATAAAGCTTAATTGCATAATAAGGAGCCTTTTCTACAGCTACTAAATATTCCTTGCTCTTACCCATTGGATCCTTTCCTGTTTTTACTCCATCATTAAAGTCCTTCATACTTTTTACAAAGGTCGCCTCCGGAACTTCCATAGCCTTACCTAAAGCTTCAAAGGTATCAGCTTTAACTACCTCTCCTGAGGACATCTGTTCCTCTAGTGATTTAACTAGCTCTCCATTAGCCTCAGTAGAATCTATAATAACCCAGGTTTTATCCTGCTCTAAAAGCTTATTAGTTGATATGGCATAATGAAGCTCTTCACTGGTAAACCTTTCCCCCTTGCCATTAACATAAACCTTAGTCCAATCCATCATTAAAGAGCTTGTTCCATTTAACTTACTTGCTACTCCAAGTCCTATTACCCAAGGATCTTCATAGAGAGCTGCACCAAGCTTTTCTGCCATAATAATACCATCACCGGTACTTCCTGCGGCTGCTGCACTAAGCTCAGAGGTACCAGCTGCTTTTGGTATATATTTCTTTAAAAGCTCTTCATTTTTAGCATAGCCACCAGCTGCTAGTATCACCTTTTTGGCATTTATTTTTACTTTACCATTCTTTCCTTCTGCTATAACACCAGTAACATTACCATCTTTATCAATTATAAGCTCTTTAGCTGGAGTTTCTGTTAATATCTCTACTCCCTTACTAGTAACAAAGCTTTCTATATTTTTAGCTAATGAGGTACCTCCCTTAGTGGTTTTATCACTAATTGGAAAGTGAAGTCTTTTTGCAGGATCTAGACCAAATCCTATAACATCAACATATTTGTGCCCAATAGTATCTACAAGCCATTCTGTTGTTTCAACAGCGTCATCCATAAATTTCTCTACAAAATTGTAATCTGGATACTTGCTACCAGGATTGCTGGTAGCTTGTCTCTCTTTCCAAAGATTTAGCCAAGCTTCCTTGCTGTCTTCTATACCCTTTTCCTTTTGGAACTTTGTGCCTGTAGCACCTATAGCACCTCCAGAAAGGGCTGTGGAACCACCTATAGTTGCTTGCTTCTCAAGTACTATAACTTCGGCACCATTTTCACGAGCTGATGCAGCTGCAGCAAGTCCAGATCCTCCAGCTCCTATAATTACTACATCTGTAGTTATTTCCTTATCAGTCTTTGCATTATCTTTAGAAGCAATTTTAGTCTTTAAAGAAGCTACATCCCCGCCAGCTTGCTTAACACAATCTTCAATAGCAGTAAGGATTGCTTTAGAGCTCATGGTTGCTCCTGATACTGTATCTACCGCTAATGTTTGTCCATCAACAACTTCCTTAGCCATTCGCTCTAGAGCAACATCCCCAAGACCTGTGGTCTCCGAATGTTCTAAGGTTTTAACCTCTAGGATAGATTCTTTATCAAACTTTACCTCTATTACTATATCTCCATTATTACCCTTTGCTGTTGCCTTGTAAGCTCCAGCCTTGTAAGATCCACTGGTTCTTGTGGAAGCACAAGCTCCCAAAGTTAAAACCATAAAGATACTCATTAATGCACATAAGACTTTCCTTGATAGTTTTTTCAAATTTACCCCTCCTTAATATTTCCCAAAATAAATCCTTATGTAATATAATTTAGTCAAATAGTTAGTTAAATAACTATCAATTTAGTTTCATTTTAATTTCTTGTCCTAAGCCTATGTCAATATAACTTTTTTCATTATTTATCATGGTAAATAGAAAAAACCTTGGGTACACCCAAGGTTTTTTTGATGGTTTCTCTTTTCTCTGGTGCCTGGCACCAGAGAAAAGAGATTTTATTCAGACCATAGTCCATTTTCTTTTTTAAAGCTTATCCGATAGCCAAAGTCTATCATTGAGCTAGAGTCATTATTTTTATAATGTAATACTACCTTCCATTCTCCCTTCATTTTTTTAAAGGTATGTTTAAAAACTTCATTTTCATGTAACTGACCACTTATAACCTTCTCTCCTTTAGGATTTATAACATCAAATTCTAAGGGATTTTCTATATTTTTGTTTTCAGTAGTTTTAAGCATCACATGAACATAGTCATGAAAGGAGTCGGATGTAAATACAATTGTGTTATTATTTATGTCCTTAGCTTGCAAATGTACTAATCCAACACCACCGACATCAGTCTTCCTAATAATAAAGACTACTGCAACTAGGAGTGCTATAAGCACTGTTATCGTTGTTAATAGCCTTTTACTTCTCTTTTTCATAGCTCATATCCTCACTTATAAGTCCATCTTCTATTCTTATTATCCTCTGGCACTGCTTTGATATATTTTCATCATGAGTTACTATTATCACTGTTTTACCTTCCTTATTAAGGTTTAATAATATATCCATTACCTGTCTTGAAGTGTTTTTATCTAAGGCTCCTGTAGGTTCATCAGCTAAAATTAATTTAGGATTATTAACTAAAGCCCTTGCTATGGCAACCCTTTGGTTTTGTCCCCCTGACAATTCACTGGGAAGCTTATCTTTCTTCTCTAGGATATCAAGCTTTTTTAATATGCTTAAAATCTTTTCCTTCTTATTTTTAGCCTTTGCATATATTAAAGGTAGCTCTATGTTCTCATAAACTGTGTAGGAGTTTATAAGCCCAAAGTACTGCAAAACAAAACCAATTAATCGATTTCTATTTCCAGCCAACTTCTTTTCCTTAAGCTCCTGAACATTACTTCCATCTATAAAAAATTCACCAGTAGTAGGTCTATCTATGCATCCTATTATATTTAATAGGGTTGATTTACCTGAACCAGATTGTCCTACTATAGCAACTAACTCTCCTTCATTTATAGTTAATGAAATATCTCTTAAGGCCTTCACCTCTGCATCATTCACTCCATAGGTTTTCGATATATTTTTCATTTTAACTAATTCCATCATTCACTCCTCCTTATGAGATCATTTATGGAGTATTTGTTTAAGGTTAAAATGATTATCAAAGAAATTATCATTAATATAACCAGCATAACTCCTAGGGTTAAGAACAAATCCATGATATTAAAATGAAAAATCTGAAAGCTTTTAAGTATGATAGTAGCTATTACTATACTCATTCCTAATAGTAAAAAAACTTGTCCTAATACTCTCATCCGTATATCAGCCATAGTTGCTCCCATCATAATGTTTATACCAAAGTCCTTTTTATCTTTAATTATTGTATTTATCATAACTATTACAACGGATATTAACGAAAATAATATAACTATGACGGCCATATATATTAATGGCTTTACCTTCTCCATATTGCTACTTTTATACTCTTCCATAGACTTACTTAAATCCTTCAGCTGATATTTCAATTGAAACTTTAATAAATCCTCATTAATTTTTTCCAAAAGGTCATTATCATCTAACAATATATATCCAGCCATTAAATAATTATGTAATTCAATGGTACTTAAAGTTTTAAGCTTACTATTTCCACTACTATCTAGCCTAAAAAACTCCGTATAAGGAAGCAAGATAGCATTATTTAACGATTGCCCTTCTGTTAACATTCCATTCTCATAGACATAATTATCTTCCGTCAATATTCCTATAACTCTCATTTTACCCTTTTCATATTCCCACCTCTCATTTATCCTTAAGGTCTCAATCTTATCTCCAATCTTATATTTATCTTTATATGCATAACCTAAAATAACCGGTATATAATCCTTATCCTTTTCTATGCTAAAACCTTGTATAGAGCCTTCCAGCATTTTATAATTCATCTTTTCTAAAAATTTACTGTTCGCACTAAAAGACTGTACTCTTATATAATTTGTGTCCTGAAAATTTATTATATCAGAGATTACTATAGCATCATTTAATTCTTCACCTTTTTTTACAAATACTTCATCCCTACGTGCCGATAATAAATCAAGGTTTTTATTATTATCAAGGTATGCCTTTATTTCTTTGAGAATAACAATGTTTCTTTCCACTGCTTCATCATCAGGCATAATTTCCTTATCTACCATAGAGCCTTCAATTTTATAATACTTACCATTTCCAAAATACTTGTTTATGTCATCAATAGAGCTATTAACGTCATTAATAAGCTCTATTGATGTATAAATACATAGTATACCTATTGTAAATTGAATAATGGTTAGAATGGAAAAGGTAATTTTCTTGCTTAAACCTTCATATATAAACCTAAATTTCATTTATATATTCTCCTTAATAATAGAATTTACATTTAATCTATTTAGCTTTATTATCGGTGGAAGGATTGCCAAGGTGCTTACTATAATATTTATTGCTGCCAAAAGCCCTAAACCTTTCAAAAGGAATACTTTACCTGACCCATCTTCATAGTTTAATAACATAGTTATTAGATAAGAGCTGATTAAGGATAAACCTATGGTTCCTTCATATTCCAGCCAGAATTTTGCACTTATACTTCTTTTTGTTCCCCCAACTAAGCTTTTTATACCAATTATTGATTTTTCTTTATCTATCCAGTAAGAGCTTATATTTATCACCGTGGATACTAAGCATATACTTACAAGCAATGCAATTATCACATGAAGCTTATTATTTCCTATGGCCTGCTTTAAAGGATCCTGCATTCCATAGGGCTCACTTATTTGAACAAATGTATTCTTACCTTCCTTTAGGCTATTCGAAATATAAAGAGCAACATCAGATGCTTTTTCCTCTGGAGAATCTAAAGTAAGAAACATTAGATTTAAGGAGAAATCCTTAGAGTTTAAATTTATATAAATACTATCTTTTAATCCGCTGCCCTTTTTATCTCCAAGTAATCCAACCACCTTGTAAGCCTCGCCCTGGATATTTATGATATTATCCTTAATTTGATTCTTTAAATTGTATCCAACTAAGGCTACCTTTTTCTTATTCTCTATTTCCTCAAGGGTAAACATTCTTCCCTCCATTAAGGGATACTGCTTTTCAATAGGATAATTATAATAGACCCCCTTAATTTCTGTGCTTTTTTGGCCACTACTGGGGATTATAGTTCCTTCTAAAAGAACCTTTTTGTCCTTAAGTAAGTCTATTAAATCATTTTTGCTTGTATATTCTCCTGTCATAAAAAGCATTGATTTTGCTTCATCACTAATTAATGAATGTTGAGTTTTTAACTGCTCTTCCAACTCTAAGACATTTATTATTACCCATATAAAAAACATGTTAATTATGAAAAATGTGCAGAATAGCACCAGATATTTTTTAATAAGTCTTTTAAATTTTTGCAAAGCCTTACCCCCAAAATAAATATTGATACATTACTTATCTATAATATCTAATAAAAAGTTATATTAATTATATTACATATAATCCCATTAAAGGTAAATAATAAAAGAGTGTTTACATTTTGTTATTATTCATCGTAATAATCGCAAAAAAACCTCGGATAAATCCGAGGTTTTTTAAGTTAGTTTTTCTTGTGCAATTTTTTGGTGTTCTTATCTTGTTTTCCCATTTCTCTGGTGCCTGGCACCATTAAGGGGCCAGGCACCAGAGAAAAGAGATTTTATTAAAAGTCTTTCTTCTTTCCTACAAATATTAGCTTATATTGATCCCCTTCTTTTTCCCGGTCAATATCCCATATATTAAGACCTTCTATTCCATGGGAAGCTATATTATTTAATATTTCATCTCTCCTGAAGACATTAGAGTCTTTAGTAGACTTATCTTTGCTGCTACTAGCCTGGTGCTTATTATAAGGGTATATACCCCCAAATATTCCTTGGTTTCTTAGATAGGGAGTTATAGTCTCTATAAGACATCTATTATATTCCTTTTGGTAGTGCTTGCTCATAAAATAATCTACAATAATATCAATAGATGCTTTTTTAAGGGGTAGTGTATTAATGTTACAACAGAGAAAAATAAACCTTTTATGGCTATAGTATCTTTCTAAATTTCTCTTCATTTGTTTAATCCGCTCTAGATCATAATCTACTAAGATATAGACGGCATTTTTGGGCAGGAAACTTATATACTGAAGGAGAAAAAAGCCTACGCAGTTGCTCATCTCCATAATATATCCTGCCTCTCCCTGATAACTTATTATATATTCAATTAACTTTGCCATTCCCTTATGAAGATAATTAATATTACTAAGGGAAGCTCTTTCTAGATACTCCTCCTTCGAAGGCATTACCTTTCCATTGAGTAATTTAACCCTCACAGCACTAGAATCAATAAAAATACCATCACTAATTTTCGCCTCATAGCCGCAGGTACAAAAGATATCACTGGTGATTACCATATTGTTTTCTATGACCCCTTGAGAAAAACTTAGTGGCTCATGGCAATAAGGGCAAAGAAGCATGTCCAAAGAACTTATGGGAAAGCCAAGCCTTTCCTCATGATTCCCCTCTGTGAACTTTATTTTGTCAATCTTATCACCTAAGGCATAATAAAATCTGTTATATTTACATATCTGCTTTGATATATATCTTTTCTTTTCTTCTAGAAGGTCAAGAAATAATCTTCGGGATAGTTCGGTGCTAACTCCTCCAATCCTTTGAAAGGAAAAGATTTTTTGTATTTCTGAAAGAGAAAAGCCCAGCTCCTTAAGCTCCTTTATTCTTTCTAAATTATTACTGTCTATTTCACTAAAGTTATATTGTGAATTCTTCTTACTGGGAACTAATAAGCCCTTTTCAATATAAAACCTTATGGTGTCTAAGGTAACCTCATGTATTTCTGCAAATTTCCCGATTTTCATACAATCACCTAACTTTTGATATTATATGGAAAATTACAATTACATCTTATCATAGTTGCCACATTTCAACAATTTATATTGTTTTTGTATATAAATCTTAAAAGCGTTATAGTCTATTTTATTTGAAACCTTACTTCCATTACCTATGAAAAAACGCACCATTACTCCGGCAAATCAATATTATGATAATTAAGAAACCCCTAGGATTAAAAGATAAGTTAAATATAATTTATGTCTTTTACCTTTTCAAAAATATAAACGTTGGCTAGTTTAAAAATATGCACATTTAATATGCTCATTAACTAAATTAAAAGTATACCCATTTATTAATATCTTTGGAGGATATGAAAATGAAAAAGTTCTTTCACTATAATTTTCATAGGGAGATACTTAACTACGATAATTCATGGAATACAAGAGTAGCGGCATTATTATCAAGACAACTTCCCTATGATATTCAAATAATTGCCGAAAATCTAAGGGTTCCTTGGGCTATAGCTATAAATACTGATGGTTCTATATATTTTACAGAGAGACCTGGAACCGTTAGGGCTATAAAAAATGACAGACTTCTCCCTGAGCCTCTTATTACCTTTCCCATGCCCTTTATAACCACAGGGGAAGGGGGACTTATGGGCATTGCTCTAGATCCTAATTTTTCGCAAAATCATTATTTCTATGTTATGCATACTTACACAGAGAATAATAAAATTTATAATCGAGTTGTACAATTAGTGGAGAATAATAATAGTGCATTCATTAACAAAATTCTTATTGATAAAATTCCAGGGGCACAATTTCATAATGGAGGGAGAATAAAGATAGGTCCCGATGAGAAGCTGTATATAACTACAGGAGATGCAGGGAATCCAAAATCAGCACAAGATCTCACCAGCTTGTCAGGAAAAATACTCAGAATAGAGTTAGATGGAAGTATACCTAAGGATAATCCATTTCCAAGCTCACCAGTTTATAGCTTAGGTCATAGAAATCCCCAGGGTCTAGCTTGGAGTACTAATAACATATTGTATGAATCTGAGCATGGCCAAACTGCTCATGATGAGATTAACATCATAAAACCTGGAGCCAATTATGGATGGCCACTAGTTCAAGGAGATGAAGAATCTAAGGAGATTTTAGTTCAAAAACCTTTAATACAAAGCGGAGATACCACCTGGGCACCTTCCGGCATTGCTTATATAACAGAAGGGCCCTGGCAAGGAAAATTGCTTGTTGCTACTTTGAGAGGAGCACAGCTGCTCTCCATATCCCTAAATGGAAACGGAACAAAGGTAACTAATGTAGCTTCATGGCTTGCAAATGATTTTGGACGCCTCCGAGAGGTTGTCCAAGGAGGAGATGGCGCAATTTACATTGCTACCAGTAATAGAGATGGCAGAGGTAATCCTCAAGCTGGTGACGATAAAATTATTAAGCTTATTCCAAAAAGATAAATTTTTCTTTCCGGGCATATATTTTTTATATGCCCGTGAGCTTTTCTTGTTTCAATCCTATATCAATAAAACTTTCTCATTATTTATTGTGGTGAATATAAGAAACCTTGAGTTAGCCCAAGGTTTTATTTTTTGATTTCTCTTTTCTCTGGTGCCTGGCACCTTATGGCACCTTATGTAATCCTGAAACTCCTTTATTTATTATGGTATACAATTAATTGATTGCTTCCCAGCCTCTATTGCAATATTGACAAGCTTAGTTAATTCATTTTCTTGTGACAAGGCTAAAGATGTTTCTATAACCATTGGTAGATTTACACCAGTTATAATCTTAATATTACCCTTATTATTTTCCATAGTGTACTTATAACTTTCATTAAAGGGTGTTCCTCCCATAATGTCTGTAAATATCATAACTCCGCTATAAGTTAAAAGTAGTTCATCTAACTTTTCAATTAATTTATCCTTATATTCATTATAGTCATCACAAAACTCTAGAACAGATATATTAGGGTTTTCACCGGCAATCATTGATAAACTATCTAACATTCCCTTACACAACTTGCCATGAGTAGTAATCAAAATACTTATCATTCATTAACCTCCCTTTCAACTAATTAATGCACCTTCATTATAATCCACTAATACATATAAGATTTCTGATCCCTAAAATTCTAAAGCTGCCCAAACTTTTTTTCTGTTTAAGCAGCTAGAATTTGATAATACAATATTATTTTAACTTAGCTAATAAAGCTCCATACTGGCTCATAAACTCATCTATAGAATCTGTTTTTTTCTTAGCTAATCCTAAAAACAACATATCAACTATAAACAATTGACCATACCTGGAAAATATTGGAGATAACCTTGTTGAATTTAGTTCTGAACTTGGAACGAGCAGTTTTATATCAGCTAAAGATTCTAACTCGCTTTTTGAATTTCTAGTTATAGCTATGCATTTTGCGCCATTTTTCTTCGCCTCTTTAACGGCTAGGTTTACCTCTCTGGTTTTGCCACTAAAGGACACTGCTATGATTAAATCATCCTTTGAAGCAATTTTTGAATTTATCACTCCGAAATTGCTATCTATATTATAGACACATAGCTTTTCTAAACGCATAAGCTTTTGCATAAAGTCCATTACTATTATTCCCGAAGCCCCTATTCCAAAGAAAAAAACTGCATGAGAATCATTTATCAAACTAATGGCTTCTCTAAAAGGCTCAATTCCATTTACTTCTATGACATCCTTACATATCTTTGATATACTGCTAATTATATTATCAGGCATTTCATTAAAGGAATCTGCCCAATTAAAAATTTCATTAGCAGTACTATAGGGATCATTTTCTCCTCCAGATGCTATTTCTATTTTTAATTCGCTGAAGGATATATTACAGTACTTCCGCACAAATCTAGAAATTGACGCCGATGAAATATTTAGGTATTCTGCCATAGCATGTATATTTGCTTTTACAAACTTATCTGTTTCTCTTAAAATGTAATTTGCAATAATTCTTTCAGTATTTGTCATTAAATCATAGTTTTTTTCTATTAACCTTAAACTCTGCACAGGTTACCTCCTTTCTATAAGCTATATTTGCTTATAACTAATCAATATTCTGCCTCTTCCCTTGACTGTATACTTCTTAGTATTCGCTGGTATAAGCAATGTCTTGGTATAAGAAAGCATATATTCTTTCTTATCAATTTCTATCAAAAAATCCCCATAAACACTTGTAAGTATATGATAGTGATTTTTCTTATACTCTGTATACTCTGATTCAACATCTAAAATGTCCACATTAAACAAAGGATGAGATATGGCATTTTTCTTTATTGTTTGTCCCTGGAACTCAAAGGGATAGCTTTTTTTCTCACCTCTTAATTCAAGATCAAGAATCTCCAATCCCTTTTTAATTTGCAGGGGACGGTCACGTCCATAATCATATAGCCTATAGGTTATGCCTCCGTAACTCCCTATTTCAAGAGCAAGAATATTTTTTCCGCAGGCATGGAGCAAATTACAGGGTACCATTACAAAATCCCCAGGCTTTACTGGAATTTTTATTATATGCTTATCTAGATCTTGATTTTCTATAGCAGATATTAGAGCCTCCTTTGTTTCTAAGTAGGTACCTGCAATAACATAGGCATCCTCATGGCAATCTAGTATATACCAAGACTCACTTTTTTCGAAGTCATTTTCTAATTTTGCATTTTCTTCATCTGGATGAACTTGAATAGATAAGTCTTCTGCTGTATCCATATATGCAACTCTAATTAGCTCATTTCCTGGTATTTCACCTAAAATACTGTCATGGTTATCTGTAATTACTTTTTTTATTTGCTGTCCCTTCCAAATGCCGGAGGATACAATATTGCTCATATCTTTGTAGGCACAAACTTCTCTTACTATACCAATATTCTTATTTGTGAACTCTCGGATTTTACTTAATCTATTACCAGCCCATACTGATTCTATTAAATTTGGTTCTAAGTAAATTGGTTCCATACAAAAATCTCCTAAATAATTAATCTATTTAAGCATAACCTTATGAGCCACTACAGGCTGATATCCGATATTCTCTATAACATATTCATCAATAGAGGCAGGCACAATTATAATATCCAAATAATTTTGTTCATAGCAGAAATCTGGATTCTTCTTTGAATATACTCTAACCCTTTCTCCATCAACTAATGTTATAATTGTAAATTGATTATTATTTTTAAAACTTACTTTATGCCCAGCTTCTAAATGCACAGTTCTAGTCTCATAGTACATAAGGTCTGTCTTACCAACAAGAAACTCCTTGTAGCCTTCCCCAGAACTTAGCTCCCTAGGCTCAATGGCTATATTTTCATTAACCCAAGCTGTCCTCCTATTAGTGTCAACGACCTCTTTCCCATAAATAGAGTGAATAGGTCTCTTGTTGCCATCGCTATCCTTACGATTATAATCATATATCTTATAGGTATATGAGCCTATGGTCAAGCTACCAAGCTCTAAAATAAACTGATTTTGTCCAGAAGAATGAATGGTTCCAGCTGGCAGCATAATCTGTCTTCCTGGTACTGAAGGTATGTGGTTAATATACTTTTGATAATTCACGTCCACTTCACTTCTTTCAGATTCAGAAGTAAGTCTAAAAAATTCATCGGTATCCGCTTCTTCTTTAAAGCCTACGTATGTTCTGGCATTATGACCAGTAGCAATTACGTAGTATGCTTCATCCTGGCTACCCTTTTCATTATAATGCTCCTTAACAAATTTCTCATTAGGATGTACTTGAATAGACATATTACCATTACTATGGAAGGTATCATCATAATTACACCTAATAGGGAAATAGCAGTTAAATCTCTTCACGCATTTTTCACCCATTATTTCATTAGGATATTTTTGAAAGAAGGTTGAAAATGGGAATTCTAATATTTCCTTATTATAATCTACCAAAACACTTACTTCCATTGGAATCATCTCAAATATCCATGCGATATTCTTAGAATCTGTATTTAAATTTCTAATCTTTCTGATATATTCGCCTCCCCAGATACCCTCAAGGTACACTGGCTTACATCTGAAAGGATAGCTGCTCAAGTTTTTTAATATGCCATTAAATGCTTGTTTCTCCAGTAAGATAAGTTCTTCCTCATTATCTCCGCATATATATTGATTTATAATATCCTCCTGGAGAAGAACCTTCCTTAAATCAACAATAAGCTCAAAGTCAACAAAATAGTTTCTTCTCATCAACTCACTAAAAGGTCTTGCAACTATGTCTCCAATGTTGTGATATTTACCTTCTCTGGCTCTTATTGCAGCTGTTTTAGGTGTTATATCCATATATATAATCCAATTTGATAAATCTCTAAAGGATTCACTAGCTGCTCCATGACCATATAAAATAATTATATCTTCCTTAGCCTCTTTTATGTAGTCCCTTGCATTATTTAACTTGGTCTTATCAAAAAAATCATTAAAAGAACCATTGAATAATTTTCCAAAGAGAGCCACAGGATCCTCTGGAGACTTAGGCGGCAAACTTTCAGCTACAATTTCGTCAATTTCACTCTGAGTCTTATAAATTTCACTTGTGGAAATAAACTTATAGGTATAACCACTTTCTTTTAAATACTGATTTATCAAATTTATAATTATGTTGAAATTTGCACTTGCATATCCATCAACTAATATAACAGCCTTACCTTCAGCCTTTACTATTTCTTTAATTGATTGAAAAAGCTTGTTTCCAATTTTTCCGTTTCCTTTAGTAATTTGCTTAGTATAATCTTCTGAAAAAATAGGCTTATTAATAGCTGAATAATCGTCATAAGCAAGTGGCTTAAACATAAAACTCACTATCTTTTCCTCCTAACTGTGTAAACTTAAGCTTCATATATAATTATAATATTTTGAATAGTACTCCTAAAATTCCTATTGCAAAGGATAAGGCTAATGTAATGTATAAACCATTCTTAGGGTACTTTTTAATGATGTAGTAGAAGAAAAATACTATGCAATAAGGTAATAACTTAGGTATAACGGAATCTATTAAATCATTTAATATGATTTCTTTACCTCCAAAGTTAAATACTGTTGCGAGCTTTAGCTTAACATAATTAGTTATTAATCCTGCTGTAACCATTAAGCCTACAATAGTAGAACCGTCAACAAATTTTTGAATAATATTATTACTTTTCATTTTAAGTATAAAGGTTGTACCAAATTTGTAACCCATGGTGGTTCCATAATATCTTACCAAAACAAAAACTATAATATTAGGTACAATGAACACTATAGGAGCAATTGGATTTCCCTCTATAGCTAAGGCTGCTGCAAAAGCCCCTGTTATGGTTACGATAACTCCTTTAAAGAAAGAATCACCAAAACCAGCGGTAGGGCCCATTAAAGCAGCTTTAGTAGCAGATATAGATTGTGGTTCTATAGGAGCTCCTAAGGACCTCTGTTCTTCAAGGGCTATTGATACTCCCATAATTATATTGTGCATGTAAGGATGTGTATTATAAAACTCAGTATTTCTTGCAACTGCTTCTTGAAGATCATCACCCTTATATAATTTCTTTAATGCAGGTAAAATTGCAAAGCAGTATCCTAATCCCAAATATCTTTCATAATTTAAGCAGGCACCAGTAAAGTATGAACGATGATATATGGATTTTAAATCTTTCTTTGTTAGAATTCTCACTTGATTATCCTCAACAGCATCCATTTCTTCGTCTTCTTCATCCTCAGTATTATTTCCAAGAGTATAAATTGCCATTGCTACAGCAACACTCAATATGGCTATAGAAATTATATTCATACCTAAATAAGCAGTTAATACATAGCCTATTGCAAGGAAAAACCAAAACTTCTTTAAATCCATCATTCTCAATAGCATTGCCATTCCCATTGCCGGCATTATGCCTCCAGCAACACTTAAGCCTACTCTTATAAACTCTGGTAGAGAATTGTATAATCCCTGAACAAAATTACTACCTAAATATGTACCTAAGAAAGCTGAAAGGGTCCAGCATCCAAACATACATACAACACAAAGTATATGATAAGTATTAACAGCATTAATATTTCCATCAGCAATTTTTTTATCTGCTCTATGAACAATGAGTAAATTTAGATTGTAATCAAGGAGTAAAACGAATTGTGCAAAAACACCTATGGGATATGCTAAAGCTACTCCAACTTCAGCATTACCACCACTTGCTATAGCTAAAACAGTAGACATCATCCCTGCAAACTGTGCATTAGGCGGAACACTTCCACCTACAGGGAATACTCCCATAAACATAAGCTCTACAGTTCCTCCTACTATTAAA
>JAEXZL010000149.1 GCA_023451395.1 Bacillota bacterium
GATGAAAGGGGTGTCTTTAGCTGATGAGATATGTCTGAAAGTATTTCTACCAAGAACCTTTTTTCCCCTTTCAGATCCTCAATATTATTTCTTATAATACTTCTCATGGAGTTAAAGGCTACAGCAAGCTTGGCAAAATCTCCTTCTCTATCCTCTGTAATAGCAATATTATATTCTCCCTCTACCACTTTATTTGCTCCCAAGGTCACTCTCCGAAGCTTATTATACATAGCAGCATGCTGAAAATAATTTAAACTAAATAAAACCAATGAAAGAATTATTACCGCTGCAATTATGAGATATATGCTTTTAAGATAGCTAGTATTCATATAAGGAAAGAGACTGTTTTCTAAAGCAACACTCATTCCATATTCTCTCATAATCTCTGATCCTTTTTCTATTTCCTCCGCCGTTAGCTCTCTAGTTATCAGGGGAATTATTTCCTTTTGAAGCTCTGGATTCTTCTCTAAAACCCTTGAAGTTACTGCTCCGAATACATTTATATACTGCTTCTTAAGGCTATCTGTATGAACTTTAATCATCATAGCTGTAATTCCTAAAAAAATCATCATTATAGCAACTATCATTAAGCTGCTTTTTTTTAGCTCTGGATTAATAAAGTATCTCTTCATCCTTCTACTCCTTATTAACATCTACATCCCATTTATAGCCAAGTCCCCTTTGGGTTTTTATGTATCTAGGGGCTTTAAGGTCATCTTCGATTTTTTCTCTTATCCTTTTTATATATACAGAAAGAGTATTTTCATCAAAAAAGGCTTCTGCCCCCTCTAAAAGCTCCTTAAGTATCTCCTCACGCTTTAAAAGAGTATTGGGATTACTCATAAAAATTAGAAGCAGCTTATATTCTTGGGCTGTAAGCGGAATTTCTTCCTTCCCTTTTTTAAGTACAGCCCTGGTAATATCAAGGTTCAGCTCTCCACTTTTAAGAACTCTACCCACACCTTCTTGGCTCTTTACCATACTGTTTCTTCTTAATATAGCCTTAATTCTCGATAAAAGCTCCCTTACTCTAAAGGGTTTTGTGATATAATCATCTCCCCCTATTTCAAGACCAAGAACTATATTGACCTCTTCATCTAAGGCTGTTAGAAATATTATAGGCACCTGACTTTTCTTTCTGATTTCTCTGCATATATCATAACCACTACCATCTGGTAGATTAACATCTAATAATATTAAATCAAAGTCGCTCTCAAAAGAGAGCCTTAATCCTTCCTTGAAATTTGATGCTCTCACTACATCATAATTTTCATCCTTAAGGGTAAATTCAATGGCCAAAGCCAGAGACTCATCATCTTCAACCAATAAAAGCCTGTACAATTAAATCACCTGCCGTAATAGTTTAATAGCACTGACACCTTTTACTTTTTTACTTTTTTGGTATCAATGCTATTAATTTAATAATAACTTATATTTTAAATTTTATAAACCTTACCTTTTAATGTTCATCCTTTATTGTATCTATTAGGTTAAACTTCTTAACTCTATTAAGTGGTGAAAGCACTGAAAGATAACCTATTATTAGCGATGAGGCTGCAGCAATTCCTATAGCCTGCCAAGGAATAGACCACTCAAGACCTCTCATGCTATTAATCTGCCCGTACATGAGATAAACAATGCCCGTGGCAATTATTGAGCCATAAATAGCACCGATTATTCCATAGAAAAGGCCTTCCATCACAATCATTTTCCTAAGGCTTTTTTGAGTTAGTCCTATGGATTTTAAGGATGCAAATTCCCTTTGTCTAAGTAGAATATTTGTTGTAAGAGTGTTTACAATATTAACACTGCTAATTAAGGCAATTACTATTACGAAACCGTAGATAAGTATTTGAATCATAAGGGTCTGAGCCTTATTACTTCTGTTCATATCTATATAGTTATATACCTCTAAGCTAACATCCTTGTCGGTAACAGACTCTATTTTTTCCAGTGCCACTAATTCATCCTTAGCATCCTTCAAGGTTATCTCTAGCCCTGTGGGCTGCAAATCCTTGCCTGTTATTTTTTCTGCCACTTCTTCCGTAGCAACTATTTTAATACCACTTTCATTCCCATTAAAGCTAAAGGGATCCTCACTTAGTATTCCCATTATTTTAACCTTTTGCATGTTGCCTTTACCAAACTCTTGCGGATTTTCTGATGATATATCCATTAATTGAAGGGGAAGTTCATCTCCTACCTTAAGATCTGCAGCAGGTCCAAAATAGGTCTTATTATCACCAGGGAAGAAAACATAGCTTTTTGCAATGATAATTACTCCAAGCTCTTCATTCATTTTATTTATATCAATATCTCCTGAGGAAAGGTAATTCTTTGCTGCTTCAAAAGCATCTTTTTCAAAAACCTGCACTCCACCAAAAACTTTTGCTTTCTCTTCTCCATTGTAGGTAATTTCTTCATAATAATCCGGATAGCTTTCCTGTATTTCCTTAATTTCTTGATTTCTATCTATAGCAATTTCAAAGTGTTCACTACTATAGGTTTTATAAGACTTACTTATCTCTTTTATTCCTCTAATTTCATCTATTATCTTTTCATCAATTCCCTTTCCAGATTCATAGTCTTCTGAATTATAGGATTTATATACCTTAAAATGCATATTAGAGGACTCATTAACCCCTGTGGTTACTGTTAAGCTCATATCCATAAAGGACTTGAAAACTATGAATAAAACTACACTTATTACTATAGAAAATACTGTTATTCTATATCTCTTTTTATTTCTTTTTATATTCTTATAAGCAAGAGAACCTTCGAAGCCCATTAATCTGTTTACTGTAAAGCTTCTTCTTCTCTTTATCTTTTCCTTATTAATAGCATTTCTGCTGCTTATGGCAACTAAAGGCGAAATTTTTGAGGCATATCTTGCTGGTATCCATGCAGAAACATAGATAGCAGCTATTCCAACTATAGTGCTTATAGCCAGCACTCCGTAATCTGCTGAGGGCTTCATAATTCTGAGATCAGCACCTCCGATGATATCAAAAGCAAAACCTATTGAATAAATAGCAAGTACACCAAAAATAAGTCCTAAGGGTATTCCTATGACAGCAATTATAGTAGCCTCCCGAAAAACTATAGATTTAATCTGCTTAGGGGTAGAGCCTATAGCCCTTAACAATCCAAACTGTTTTATTCTCTCTACAACGCTTATTTGGAAGGCATTATATATAACTGCAATGGTAGCTATAACAACAATACCAATTATAATAAATACCAGTAAATACAAGCTTCCCATATCCTCATTAGCTCCATATGCTCCCTGCAGAGTGAGAAGATAACTATTTTGTCCTATATCGTTTTTATTATGAAGTTTAATGAGTTCCTCATAAGCTGTCTGTATATTGGTCTTTGGACTTATTTCCACAAGAAGTATGAGGTCTGTTAAATCCTCTTTTAAATCTTCATTGATGGATAACAGTATCATACTATTTTCCATTTGACTTTTTACCGAATCCTCCAATATTCCTGTAAGCTTATATTCCTTTTCTGCTATAGTTACAGTATCTCCAAGCTTTATGTTCTTATCTATTTTCCTAAGAGCCCAGCCCTCCATAGCTATCTCATTGCTAGCTACCGGAAGCCTTCCTTCCTTTATAACATAAGGCAGAAGCTCCAGTCCTTTATTGGTAGCGGTGATATTACTTACTTCATAATTATTTATCTCTGTAACATAGCTTTCCTTTATCAGCCCGCTTCGAGAAACCTTTGGATTATTCTCTATCTTTGTTATTAAGGAAGAATCTATGTTATTGTAGGTTAGATGAAAAGCACCCTTATCTTTTTTTGCTGATTCTATTTCTGCAAGCTGTATCCCTCTTATAAATAATCCTATGGAAGAAATAAGGGCTACAGACATTATTATTCCAATAATAGTTAAGATAGTTCTCTTTTTATTAGCCTTCAGATATCTTCCTGTAAGCTGTTTATAATTATTAAGCATCTTTGCCTCCTTATATTTCTTGTACTTTTTCTTATCAAGTCCTTTAAGTGTAAATCAGCCAATCTCTCTGCTAATTCCCTTTCAAGTTTTTATCAGATATGATTTCTCCATCCTTTATGGTAATAATTCTATCTGCCGTAGAGGCTATGTTCACATCATGGGTGATAAGTATTAGTGTCTGATTATATCTCTTAGCTGAGAACTTCAAAAGATCTATTACCTCCTTAGAGGTTTTACTATCTAAATTTCCTGTAGGCTCATCGGCTAATATAATAGAAGGCTTATTAAGGAGAGCTCGTCCTATAGATACTCTCTGCTGTTGACCTCCAGAAAGCTCTGAAGGAAGATGATGCTTTCTATCCTCTAATCCTAAAAATTGCACAACCTCCTTAAGATATTCCTTATCTATCTTGCTGTTATCCATAAGAACAGGGAGTGCAATATTCTCCTCCACATCAAGAACCGGTATAAGATTGAAGAACTGAAACACAAATCCAACCTTTCTCCTTCTAAATATTGATAATGCCTCTTCCTTATAGTCATAAATGCTTTCTCCGTCAATTATTACCTTGCCTGCAGTGGGTCTATCTAATCCTCCCAGCATATGAAGCAGTGTACTCTTACCTGAACCAGAGGCTCCCACAATAGCGACGAACTCTCCTTTGTTTATTGTAAGGTGTATATTTTTCAGTGCTTCCACCTTGTTTTCACCAGATCCGTAAGTCTTGGTCAATCCTTCTACCTTTAAAATTTCCATTTATATCTCTCCTTATCTTTCATATTATAAAGTTCTGTTTAATGTTAATGTACTAATTAAGATGTCTATAATAAAGCGCTTATGGCGCATATAATAATGTGCATTTTCAAAGTGCATGAATAATGTTGTTTATGGTGCACTAATATTATGCTGTTTATGGTGCATATTCCCTTTAGGATTATCAAAAAAGATATCCCCACCTTTCCTTTCTTATATTAAAAGTAAGGAAACATGAGCTGCTTTATGGCTTTGGGGTTGCCAGCTTATTAATAAGCATAAGGCTCTCTCAGAAATGTAAGGTATTAACCTGACAAGGGAACATTCCAATGGCTCTAAGCCTAAAGGAAGTTTTATTTTTAATACTACACTCCTAATTTTCAAGCCTTAATATACTATCTGCTATTACACATATGCCCTGGCGGGGATTAAATTAAGTTATGACTTCATTATTAATTATATAAGAATAAAGGCTGCTATCCCATAACAGCAGCCTTACATATCATAATAATAATCTTTCAATTTTGTAAGTTAACCTTAAAAGACCTAAAAAAATATTTCTCAACAAAAAAAGACACTTACACTAATCAGGTGTAAGTGCAGTCAAATTATAAAGGAGGGTACTGAATTATAAATACAATACCTTAGTACTATATTATCACAATATTCGGAAAAGTAAATACATAATACCTTATATTTTTACTTTTTTCGACATTGCGAGATATCTAGTTGGTGACAGGCACCGGAGAAAAGAGACTTTGTATAGAAGAAGTAAAACTCCAACAGCAGATTATCTATTTTATAATAATGATTACTGCTCCTCTTATTTGACAATAATTAAAAGATAATTACTAAAAGAGGTGAACTTGTGAGTAGAATACCAAGAATCTTTTATAATGGTGCTGTTTATCATGTATATCAAAGAGGCAATAATAAGGATTATATTTTTGAAAACCCTAACGCCAAAAACTTCTTTTTAAAGGAGCTTAGAGATTTTAACAAAAAATATGATTTCGAACTCTTTGCCTATGCTATAATGAACAATCATTATCATCTTCTAATAAAAACTAATAATGATACTTTAGATAAAATAATGTTCAGCCTAAACAATAATGTTGCTAAATATATTTCTAGAACAAGTGGACGTTGCGGCCATATATATGGCGATAGATATAGCAGTATTTTGGTTAAAGATGAGCACTACCTTTTAAGCTTAATCAGATATATACATAAAAATCCATTAAGGGCCAACCTATGTACTGATTTATCTGAATACATATGGTGCAGTCATAAAAATTATGTTACTTCCAGAAATCACAAGAATTCTCCACCTATTAATAAAAAATATATACTAAACATCCTTGGGCCAGATAGAATATCTTCACATAAAAAATACCTTGAATTAATGGGTACTGAAGGCACGGAAGATGATCTTACTTTAGATTTAGAGGTAACCAAGGAATTAATGAAGGATAAAAATTTATCAGAATTTAAAACAACTCCCTTTATATCACCTGATAACTTTGCTCCTCCATCTCTTTCTGATATCTATGATTCTACTATCACAGATTTATCTGCAAAAAGGTTAATTAAAAATGCTTCCAAAAGCCACTCACTTACAGAAATTAAGCTTCAATTTATAAAGGAGGCTCTCTACTATAAATATACCTTTGTAGAAATGGCTGAGTTCTTACAAATCACACCAGGAGCACTAAGCAAATTCACAAACTATCATAATATAAAGAACAACGTTATTAATGATTAGCTTATTTACTTACTTGTCTATATACTTGCTTGCTTATTTAATATATATAAGCATTAAATTGTTAGTGCTTAATTCTCTTTACTTCTACCTTTATCCTATTACTAAAGGTAAATAAATAAACAAACATCTGTTAAAGCAACTAATTAAAGCAATAAAATTAAAAGAACAGAAGGATGAGGTTCATCCTTCTGTTCTTTTAATTTATCACTATAGTTCTTTAGTTTTATTATATTACCTCTAAAATCTCTTTTCTCTGGTGCCTGTCACCAGAGATGTCACAGGGGGTATCTCCGGCACTTCCTATATTGGCAACTACATTTTTTATCCACTTCCCTGAACGAAGCCTATTGGCCTCAAATACCACTTTAACAACCTCCTCTAAGCAAATAACAAAGAATACCTGAGGAAGGGTAAGTTTCAGATAAACTGCCGCAATAAAGCCTAGTGGTATAGAAACACACCATACAGTTCCTAGCTGCACAAGCATTGAGTATGTAGTATCTCCACCACCTCTAAATACTCCAACTATCATTGCTACATTAAAAAATCTAAGGGGTGCAATGAGAGCCATTATCTTCAGCACCTCTATGGTAGAGCTTATAGTTCCCTGCTGAATATTAAAGGCTTTTACTACAAAGGGTGCTGCAATATAAAGGGCGGCTCCCATGACAGTTCCAACTATAGGAGCAAGTATTCCAATCTTAACAGCACTATCTACTGCTTCTTTTTCCTCTCCGGCACCTATCTTATTTCCTACCATTATAGAAGCAGCAATAGCTAGTCCAATTCCCATAACCATAAATAGATTGTTTATGGTAGTTGCTATCTGCATACTAGCAACCTCACTTATTCCTATTTTGGCATAAATTACTGAATATGTAGTTATTCCTAAGGACCATACTATTTCATTTAATATTACAGAGTAAGATGTTTTAAAATAAATCTTTGTAAAGCTTAAATCCATATTAAATAAATCTTTCATTTTTGCCGCAACAATTGTCTTTCCTCCATAGGCATATACAAGTACAACGGAAACTTCAACTACCCTAGCAATAGCTGTAGCAATTGCCGCTCCAACCACGCCCATGGCTGGGAATCCAAATTCACCAAAGATTAAAATCCAATTTAACAAAGCATTTGTTAATACACCTATAAGGCTAGCAAACATTGGAGGTTTTGCTAATCCAGTACACCTTAAGCCAGTGGAATAGGCTTGAGTGATATTTGTAATCATAAAGGTTACTGCTATTACCTTTAGATAGTTAACACCTAAGGCTATGACTTCAGAGTCTTTAGTAAATATTCTCATTATTGACTCAGGAGAAATTAGTGCAATAGCTGTGAATACTACTGAGGTTACTGTTCCTAGAATAAGGCTTAACCCAAGAACCTTTTTTATATTTGTACTATCTCGTCTCCCCCAAAACTGTGCCATGAATATTCCTGCTCCTGCATTAATACCTGATAAAACCAAGGTAAAAATGAAAAAGTACTGATTAACCAATCCCACAGCTGCAATAGAACTTTCTCCCAATCTTCCTATCATCACATTATCCACCATATTTAACGAAGAGCTAATAAGGTTTTGAAGAGTTATAGGAATAACTAAAGTAAGTATTGCTAGAAAGAATTGTTTATCTTTAAATAATTTTTTCATCAATCTTCCTCTCCCCTTTACAAAATAAAAAGCACATGGGTGATAAGCCGCCCATCTGCTATTAAACTTAAATTAATATATTAAATTTTATTCTCAATAGAAGTTCATTTCTGCCCTAAACAATTATAATAGAAGTATCATACCTCGTCAATGCTTTAATTCATGGCAACTTGATTTAAAATCTCTTTTCTCTGGTGCCTGTCACCGGATAGGTGCCAGGCACCAGAGAAAAGAGAAATTCACCATAGAAAATAGAAAGGCACCATAGAGGCTCCTTAATGGAGACTCTAAAGGCACCTAATCCTAACAATTATCTTTGTTCCTTTATTGAGAGCACTTTCCACCTGTATACTTCCCTTGTGCTTCATTATAATCCACTTTGCTATGGATAAGCCTAGCCCCGTACCCCCAGAACCATCAACACCCTTGGCTCTTGATTTATCTGCACGATAGAACCTATTGAATATATTAGGTATGTCCTCTGAGGCTATACCTATACCATTATCCTTTATCGATATAACAGCTTCATTACCATCAGAAATAGAGCTCAAGGTTATGGTACCACCTTTAGGAGTATACTTTATGCTGTTATCTATAAATATCCTCAAAGCTTGCTTTATAAGCTTAGAATCAGCATATATTTTTATGACCTCATTAGCATCGCAGTAAATCTTGTGATCTTCATCAATTACCTTCGTGTCTTTAAATATTTCATCAATTAACTCATTTAGATAAAACTCATCCATAGTAACACTTTGAGTGTTTTTATCACCTCTAGCAAGAAAGAGAAGACTTTCCACTAATATCTTCATTCCCTCAGCTTCTGACTTAACTGCCTCTATGGACTCCTTTAGTACCTGCTCATCTTCTTTGCCCCATCGATCAAGCATATTAACATAGCCCTGTATTACTGCAATAGGAGTTCTTAACTCATGAGATGCATCTGAAACAAACTGATTTTGTATCTCATAGGCTCTCTTAAGTCTATCTAACATATCATTAAAGGTTAGTGCCAGATCCTTAAGCTCATTCTGAGTTCCACCGGTATTTAATCTTGTATCTAGCTTATTAATAGTTATATTTCTCACCGTGGCAGTCATCTCATCTAAAGGTTTTAAAATCCTCTTTGCTTTTGAAGCAGTATGATTTATTGATAATAGAGCAAGTAAGACCTCACCACAAAGTAATATAATAATGAGCCATCCTATATTTTGCATATAAGGGTATAGAGGATGCACTACGATTACCTTAACATCCCAATTATTCGGATCTAAATTTGCAGTATATAGGTAATTAACAGTGCTTAGCTCCTTCTGTATTTCTGCAGTACCCTTTAAAAGGGTAGCAAAGGTTAGGGAAGAACTGGCCTCAATTGCTCTCTTATCATCAATTTTAAGCCTATTATCTTCTACAGAACTATTTCCCGTACCTTGGATTTCCTTCATGCCATCCTCGGATACTTCAGTAGTATATATCTCTTTATTTTGCAAATCATGAATCCTTATATCAGACTCTCCTATTTTCCCTATAAATCTAAACTTATCCTTAGGTATATTATTTCTATCAAAGCTTTCAGCAGTTATTTCATTTATGAGCTTGTTCGCATTCTTTTCAACGGATAAAAATGAAAAATACCCATAGGAAGCTATTATTATGAGGTTTAGAGAAAGCATTATACTTAAAGCCCTTAATGCAGACATAATACTGAGCTTAAGGACTATGGAAAATCTGATTTTAGTAATATATTTATAATAGGTGTTCTTAATTATATCCCAAAGAGGTTTTATTACATCAGATATTATTAAATCTTTATAATAATCCCCGTGATTTTCATTGTGATTATTGTTATTTTCCTTACTCTCCTGATTCCTGTTGTTACTTCCCTTCTTCATTCTATATACCTTACCAAGCCTTTCATTTACTAATGCTAATAGGGTTTTATGTTTTACTCGTCCTTTATTATATATCCAACCCCTCTTACAGTATGAATAAGCTTAAACTTATATTTATCATCAAGCTTACTTCTTAGATATCTTATATAGACATCAACCACGTTGGTATCTCCAAGGTAATCATATCCCCAAACACTTTCCAGAATTCTTTCTCTGGTAATCACCCTGTTTTTATTTTCAGCAAGGAACTGAAGAAGATCAAATTCCTTTTTAGTAAGATCAATAAATTCGCTATTATATTTAACAGTATGCTTGTCTATATCTATTTCAAGATGCCCCAATTCTATTATGTTATGCTCAGCTGCAATTATGCCTGCTGATCTTCTCTTTAAAAGCCCTCGTATTCTTGCTAAAAGCTCTTCAATTTCAAAGGGCTTTGTAACGTAATCATTAGCTCCCATATCTAGTCCTGTAACTTTGTCAATAGTTTCATCCTTTGCTGTAAGCATTATTACTGGCACCTCTGAAAATTGCCTGATTCTCCTTAGCACCTCTATCCCATTCATAGAAGGAAGCATTATATCTAAAAGTACAAGATCATAACTGCCATTTTTTACAGAGGCTAATCCTTCTCTTCCATCATGAATCTTGTGAGCAATATAGCCCTCATAATTCAACTCAAGCTCTAAAAATCTAGCGATTTTAACCTCATCCTCGATGATCAATATCTTCTCTTTCATACCTTCTATACCCTTTTCTTTCAATAATATTTTTCTTATTTCCTTAGCCTATAAATATAAATTAATTATAAACTAATTACTTAAAACAAAAAACTTTTATTTTGAGTATAAATTATTACTGGTGACAGGCACCGGAGAAAAGAGAAATAATCATCCAAATAACAGCCAAATGAATATCCAAATAAATACCCTGCCTTTTAAGTGCAGGGTATTTATTTACTACCTATGAAATTTCTTTACTCCTTAGTGGCTTGCATTTTAATATCTTCTGCGGTTTTGGACATCTTCTCCATGGTTTCATTAACCTTTGTCTTTTCAATATCCTCTCCCTGAAAAACAAATTTATGTCCTGTGAATAAAGCAATTATTAGCAGTGGAATTGCTATATAGGGTACCAATACAGTGATTAAAACCATTATTGTTAAGGATAATTTTAGAACCACACTCTGATTTTTCTCAATCACTAGATGGTTTCTGTTTCCCTTTCTAAAAACCTTCTTAATCCAGTTGATTAAATTACCTACAGATTCTGAAAAGCAGTCCTTATTAGAGGCTTCATTATTACCCTCACTAAAATTGCTTCTACCTTCCTGTCCCTTATCCTCTGAGTAGGTTGATCCCTTTCTTTCAATATAAATTATAGCTTCAAGTATATCACCATTGCAGTATTCAAGTGCTTCCTTTGCTTCCTCATAGGATACATCCTTCCTTTTTCTAAGCTCATCAATTTGTTCCATTGTTATCATATATTATCCCTCCGTGCTCTTTATTATTATCTTTATACTTATTATAGGTGACTAAGCTTATAGGAAAATTAGGAGAAGATTAAAATTACATTAGAAAATTTAAAGACCATTTGAGAGGGCAAAGCTCCTAACAAATGGTCTCCTTCCTATAAAGAAAGATCTCTTTTATTAAAGATATAAATTCCAGCTGTATATAAAACTACAGCTATTGCACCGAGAGCAATAAAAGAAGGGACAATGCTACTGGCACCGGATAATATATCCTTTGTATTATATAAAGTTAATATTGTGGCATATTTTAAATCCTCAAGCTTTCCTCCCACATTCACCAGCATCTGAATTATAAAGAAGGCAATAGGAAGGCCTGCTCCTAAAAGCAGTGAGTTCTTGGCATCATCAAAAACACAGGAAGCAAAAAAGCTAATACCGCTAAAGGTAAAATGGAGTAAAAGAACTCCAAGGTTTAATAGTATAAAGCTTTTTATATCAAGGACACCAGGGAAAAGAGCCTCACTTACAGATATACCTAAAATGGTAATATACACAATAAGAATAGTTATTGCTAGAAGTAGAAAGCTTGCTTGAGTAATAGCTACCTTTTTCCGAGTATTAGGTGTTGCCAATAAATATGCCATTGACCCTCTGTCCACCTGTCTAGCAATAAGCCTATTTGCCACAAGAATTTCAAAAATCATAGGAAATATAATTACTAAAAATCCATACAAATAAGAGGCCAAGAAACCAATTAGTGTTGTATTTGACATATCAAAGCCAAAGGCAGAAATGAACTCAGCTGGCATAGTAGCTAATAGATTTGCCATATTTTCCTGAGTACTAGGATCATACATATCAATTATCATAGTAAAGTACAGCGTCAGGACAGCAACAAATATTAAAAAAACCTTATAATTAGATTTTATATTTTTCATAAAAAGTGGCTTGCTAAGCATTGCTCTCACCTCCGTAATATTGCATAAATATCTCTTCTAGATTCTGATTAGAGGTGTCAATGCTTCTTACCTTGTATCTTGACATAGCATTTATGAATTCTGACATATCTCCTATAACAGAAACAGTAACGGTTCTTTTATCCACTGCAATTATTTTAAGCTTTTCCTTTGAAAAACCTTCAGCATCTTCTATGCTTTCAAATCTAACAATATAATTCTTTCTTTGAGAGGTTCTTAAAGTTTCAATGTTCTCTACTGTTACCAGTCTTCCCTCCTTGATGATACCCACTCTGTCGCAGGTTCTCTCTACCTCTTCAAAGCTATGGGAAGACATAAGTATAGTTTTATTTCTGCTCTTTTCCTCCAAGATAAGCTCCACAAATCGATTCTGCATTAAAGGATCAAGACCACTAGTTGGCTCGTCCAAAATCAAAACCTTTGGATCATGCATAAATGCACATACTATACCTAGCTTCTGCTTCATACCCTTGGACATCTTTTTAATCTTTCCCTGAGTATCTAACTGAAAAAACTTTATTAACTCCTGAGCCTTAGTAAAATCCTTAAGTCCTCTCATATCAGCCATAAACTTAAGAAACTCTATGCCAGTCATATCATCCATAAAGGTAATCTCTCCAGGTAGATATCCTAAATCCTTCTGTATTATGTGAGAGTTTTTTCTGCAGTCCAATCCATTTATAGAGGTGCTTCCCTTATCAGGATTCAAGAAACCAAGAAGATGGCGGATTGTAGTAGTCTTTCCTGCACCATTTGGTCCAAGATATCCAAAAACCTCTCCTTTATTTATTTCAAAAGAAAGATCAAAAACACCTTTATTATTCCCATAATTTTTAGTTAATTTATTAATCTCAATTATCCCCATTAAAATTCCCCTTCCTTATAAAAGCCTAATTTCAAAGCTCTCATATATTTATCAAAATCATTAAATATCACTTCTAGGTTCTCTTCAATAGATAGCTTTCCAGTGGCCTCCTTTAAATACCCTTCTGAAACCCAAGCCACTATCTTATGAAAAACATCTGGGCTAACCCCCTCTATTAACCCTGAATAGTCAATATTGGACATGGCTTTTTGGACCACTCCCTGTTCCTTGGCATAGTATTCTGTAATAACCTTAAGCTCTTGATAAACCTGAGGATTTTCTTCATAGTATGCAGCAATTAGAAAAGCTGAAAAATAAGGATGTCGCTTAAGAATTATAAACTTTGCCCTTTGAACCTCTGAATATCTTTGAAAAACATCCATACTGTCAATATTAATATCTTGAATTATCTCTTCACTCATTATTTTTAAGCAATACTCATAAAGATATAGATATAGCTTCTTTTTACTGCCAAAGTAGTGAAAAACTAATCCCTTTGACACTCCCGCTTCTAAAACTATTTCATCAATAGATGTTTTTTTATAGCCATTTTTTGAAAACTCCTTCAAAGCTGCATTAATGATTTTTTCTCTTTTATCAACTTCCTTTGTTTCGTTCCTATCCAATAGCAATCCCTCATTTATTTCTATAATTAAATTACCCAATTGATTGTTGACCATTTTAGTCAATATAATTATACAGCTCTTTGACTATATTGGTCAATATAAATATATTCAAACAACATGAATTTAAGATATAGTTTTTTTAATAAATAACATAATGTCTTAGACAAATATTTTTACAAAAAAGACACCGGAATACTGCTGGCATTTACCTAGCATGTACCGGTGCGTTCCATTCCTTCATTTTTATCTTGTTAAAAACCCTTTATTCTTAAGGGCAGCCTCATAAAGTATTATGGTGGAAGCCACTCCTACATTCAAGGAATCACAATCTCCTAACATAGGTATGAAAACCCCTGTATAATCGGTATTATACCAGCTCTGTGAAACTCCGTACTTTTCACTACCCATGATTATGGCAACTCTACCCTTGTATGAATGCTCATAATAAGACTTCTGTGCTGAGGTATCAGTTAATATAATCTCATAGTTTTTTTCCTGAAGCCAAGCTATGGTTTCCTGGTAATCTGCTTCTATAATAGGAACCTTAAAACAAGCACCCATGCTGCTTCTAATAAGCTTTGGATGATTTAGCCTTGTCTTTCTATTGTTTATAATTACGCAATCAACCTCTGTAGCATCACAGGAGCGAAGTATTGTTCCAACATTGCCAGGGATTTCTAGCCCATCTAATATTAAAACAATTGACGACTCAGAAACATAAATATCCTCTAGTCTCTTATAATCTAAATTGCATACAGCTAATACACCTTGAGAATTCTCCTTTTCACAGATTGTATTAAAAACTCTCTCTGATACTATGAAGCTTTCTTCTGCTAGATCTCCATATATATCCACAAGCACCTGGGCTTCAATAGACCGAATTTTTTCTAAGGATATTAAAAAATATTTTATAGGGATATTATATTTTTTAGCTAGTTCCAAAGCCCATATGCCCTCAATCACCGCAAGTCTTTCAGGATTTGGCTTTGTATTCTTGTTCAGGCTAAGTATTCTGTTTATAACACCGCTCTTTTTCCCAATTGCCTTGAACTTATTGCCATATCTCTCACTAAATAGCTTCTCCTTATCTTCAAGAGAAATGTCTCTTAAGTCTTGAAAACTATTTATGTTATTATAAATCATCTTTTATCCTCCATAGCTTCCTACCACTTTTTTATACTAATTCCACCTATTGTCTAAAGCTATTTATCCCTATTTATCTTCACCGATCCCCTTCTACCTCTGATTTCCTTTCAAATCTCTTTTCTCCGGTGGCTGTCACCTATGGCTACTGAAATCTCTTTTCTCCGGTGCCAGGCACCAATAGGTGCCTGGCACCTAAAAGTACCTAAATCTTATCTATAAATTCCTTCCACTGGTCTAAGGTATCTTCATCTTGGAACTTTTCGGTAAAATACTCTCGAATGCTTTGCTGAAGAAGGCTATAATCCTTCATTTCTCCTTTTCTTCTGTAGTATTCTTGCAAAAGATCATTTTCTTCTTGAGAAAGATAGTAGCTGTATTTGTCTTTGTCACCGGTTAAATCCTGAAGGGTTACCGGTGCTTGCTTTTTATCTTCTATAACTACCATTGTAGATGCTAATATGTCTCCAATACGCTTGTGATCCTTAGTTAAAAAAATCATTAAGACACCTACCCCATAGCTATCTATTATAACTTTGAATAGATTTCTTATAGCACTGTGTTTAAAGGTTATTGGCTGCCCATTGCTTCTAATAGTCCTTAAGCCAAGGAGCCTTTTCCCAGGAGTTTGTCCATTCATTATTAACTCCGCTATCATATAGTAGCCATAATTTATAATTCCATTGGCTGCAACTATCAAGGCTAAAATCCATCCATTAAACTCATCCCAAAACTCCGGAACCCAGCTTACTATTATCATAATTCCCAGAATTAAAAGAAATATAGTGAGATATATTATTATGCTATCTATACCAGTAGCAGCCATTCTAGAACCTATATTTGCTAGTGAGTACTCAACTTCTATATTATCTGGAGTAGTTATTTTTATCTTTTTCATACAATCACCCTTTTCAGTCCTTAATTCTATGTCCGATTTTCTATTTCTGCACTTCTTATGAAATTTATTTCTTCACTTCAAATGCAGTTGTATTTTTTGAACTCTTTTCGATAGTTTCTCTTTTTCAATTCTATACTTTAATTTTTCCCTTCTTCAATCTGAGCTAGAATTTTTCTATAATTCTTCTTCTGTAGCTCTAAACCAGCTTTTTTTATTCTCTTCTGTAGTTCTATATTTACAATACTACTTTCGTATTTAATGTACATTTTCCATTTATCACGAATTATTTTTTAGACAACTTATTTTTATAGTATGTAATCCCTTGCTTTTTTTGGTAATATATAAATGAGGTGAATATTTTGAAAATTGAACAGTTTATAAGCAGGAATACAAATACATGGAAAGAACTTGAGGATTTTTCCTCCCGTATAAACAAAAAAGGTATAAAAGGCTTTACATCTACAGAGATCAAAAAGCTTTTAAGAGTCTTCAGGATATCCAGCCATCACTTGGCCTATGCCAGAACACACTACCCTGATAACAATGTAGTCACCTACTTAAACTCTTTAGTAGGCCGTTGTCATAACCAAATATATTCTGTGAAAAAATTTAACCCTAAGGATTTATATATATATATTTACAGAGACTTTCCTCAGCTTTTAAAAGACAATCGCAAGTATATCTTTACTGCCTTCAGTGTATTTGCCTTTGGCTTCCTTTTAGCCATGATAATGACTATATTAAATACAGATAATGCCTACTTTTTCCTTGATGCAACAACAGTTGAAGCTCTCAAAGAAGGTATATCTGAGGGTGGAAGGGATTCCTGGAATAATCCCTTTATGGCAAGCTTTATAACCGTTAATAATGTAGGGGTAGCTATAAAAGCTTTCGTCTTGGGAATCACCTTAGGTATTGGTACCATATATATTCTTTCCTTTAATGGAGCCATCCTTGGAGTGTATACAGCCTTAGCCTATAGGTTTTCAGATCCTACCCTCTATTGGTCATTAATCCTTCCTCATGGAGTAATTGAACTTACTGCAATATTCTTAGCTGGTGGTGCAGGGCTAATTATAGGAAGAAGCTTGTTAATTCCTGGAGAGCACACAAGAAAGCATGCATTGATTCTTGCAGCAAAAAAAGCTGTATCCATCATCGCTGGCACCGCTATGCTCTTAGTTATAGCTGGTATGATAGAAGGCTTCTTTACCCCCTTAAGTATAAGTAAGGAGAGTAAGCTGATTTTCGCATCCCTAACAGCAGTTCTTCTTGCTCTTTACTTTTATATTCCTTATAGAAAAGCACGCTCTAGAAATTAAAATACAAACCTTAAGTATAAACTAAATTCTACTACTAAATTAACAACTTAAATTCTACAAATAAATTAAAGTGTAAGCTTAAATTGCACTACTAAATTGAATTATAAACATAAATTTAGATACTAAGTAAAACTATAAGCACTAAATTAAATTATAAATGCTCAATTAGACTATAGAAACTATAGCTATAAATGCAGATTAAACTATATAAGCTAAGTTAACTATAAATACTAAATTAAATTATAAATACTAAAATTAACACTGTAGAAGACCTAATATAAATCTAATATAAGGTCTTCTAGAATTTTACATAAGACTTCTGTTCTTTAGCTGAATGTACTTATTAATTACCGTATACTCCAGCTTTTCCGGCGGACACTCTATGCAAAACAGTCCTCTCTTATTTAAAAGGTTTATGATCTTTCTTCTTTCCTCTAAGAGTTCAAGAACAACTCCCTTATTAAAGATTTCTTCTTCTGTTTCTGCCTTACCCTCCATTATCTCCTCATAGC
>JAEXZL010000018.1 GCA_023451395.1 Bacillota bacterium
CTTTACAACTATATCGAAGATGAGATTTTTATGTTCCTTTTCACCTACAACTCTAAAATCGTGCATGGATATTATATGGGGATATTTATCTAAAATATTCTGGAGCTCAGCCTTAGCATGTAATATCTCCTCAGCATCTGTGGATATGGGGTCCATGTGGATAACCAAATAAATATTGAGCTCCTTTGATATGTGCCGCTCAGCTTCATCGATTATTTCGTGGATTGTCATAATATTAATATCAGAGGGGATCTCTGCATGAATGGAAGCCATGCATCTACCGGGACCATAATTATGTATTATAAGATCATGGACACCTGTGATGTTAGGGTAAGAAACCACCATATCATGAATTTTTTTAACCAGCTCCTGATCAGGAGCTTCTCCTATTAATGGGCTGATTGTTTCCTTGATTAGCGAATAACCAGACCATAATATAGCTGTGGAAACAAAGATGCCAATGTACCCATCTAGGGGAAAGCTAGTGAATTTAGCCATCAATAGGGATAAGGCTACAGTTGCAGAGGTTAGCACATCCCAAAGGGCATCGTAAGAGGTTGCCTTTAAAGCGGAGGAATTTATTTTATTTCCTAAATAACTATTAAATCTGCTAAGCCATATTTTTACTAAAATAGATAGAAGTATAAGTACAAATGGTATAAGCTGAAAGACCACAGGCTCAGGATTTAATATCCTATCTACAGAGCTTTTAAAAAACTGAAAGCCAACTAATATAACCATTATAGATATAATTAACCCGGAAAGGTATTCTATTCTTCCATGACCAAAGGGGTGTTCAGCATCTGCTGGTCTGCTAGATAGCTTGAAGCCTACTATAGTTATTATTGAGGAAGCAGCATCGGATAAATTGTTAAAAGCATCTGCTGTAACAGCGATGCTACCAACAAGAAAGCCCAATAAAAGCTTTGTAGCAAAGAGAATTAGGTTTAAGATAATTCCTATGAGACCAGCAATAAAGCCATAGGAATTTCTTACATTCTCCGAGGCTGTATTTTCGTAATCTTTAACAAAAGTTTTTACTAAGTATTGTGAAAGCATAATAGGTACACTCCCTCTAAATCAATTTCCTTAAAAAGCATTAAACCTATTATAGCACAAATTTTATCGTGTTATTATAAGAATTAAATGATAAAATAGAATATGTGAAGTATTGTGCAAAGTAAATAAATATAAAATTTAAGTATGGTGTGTATTTTATAAAGGAGGACTAATATGTATAAGGAATTGGCAATGGAATTGTTGGATTTTATTTATAAATCTCCTTCAGCCTTTCATGCGGTAGCTACAGTGAAGGAAATGCTAGATATGGAAGATTATATAGAGCTTAAGGAGGAGGAAAAATGGAAGCTGCAGCCTAATAAGGGTTATTATATGACAAGAAATGGCTCTGCCTTAATAGCTTTCAAAACTGGGAATAAAGCACCTCAGGAAAGTGGTTTTAGATTAATAGGAGCCCATACAGATTCTCCCACCTTCAGAATTAAGCCTAATCCGGAAATGCTCTCAGAAGGTACTTATATTAAGCTGAATACTGAAGTTTATGGAGGACCTATTCTTTCTACTTGGTTTGATAGACCCTTAGGTATAGCTGGTAGAGTTGTAATAAAGGGAGATAATCCCCTAAGACCTGAGCAGAGGTTATTAAACATAAATAGGCCATTAGTTATAATACCAAACCTTGCTATTCATATGAACAGAGAGGTAAATAAGGGTGTTGAGATAAACAGACAAAAGGATGTTCTTCCACTAGTAACAATGGTGAATGATGATCTTGAGAAAAACAACTATCTTGTAAAGCTTATTGCTGAGGAGTTAAAGCTAGAAGTAAAGGATATAGTAGATTTTGATTTATTCTTGTATGAGTATGAAAAGGGAAGCTTAATAGGTGCAAAGGAAGAATTTATCTCTTCACCAAGACTGGATAATCTAGCTATGGTTCATGGAGGTATTAAGGCTCTTCTATCTTCAGAAGCTACTGATAGAACTAAGGTTATGGTGTGCTTTGATAATGAAGAAGTTGGAAGCGCTACAAAGCAGGGAGCGGACTCTAACTTACTTTCCACCATATTAGAAAGAATTGTAATATGCAGTGGAGGAGACAGAGAAGATTTCTTTAGGGCCTTAGCAAATTCTTTTATAATATCAGCAGACTTAGCTCACGGAGTGCATCCAAATTATAGTGAAAAACATGATCCAACTAACAGACCTATTATTAATAGGGGACCAGTTATAAAAATTTCCTCAAATCAGAGATATACTTCTGATAGCGATTCCTCAGCAGCTTATGAACTTATATGCAAAGAAGCAGAGGTTCCAGTGCAGAAATTTGTTAACAGATCAGATATGGTAGGGGGCTCTACTATAGGACCTATATCTTCTACTCATTTAGATATTCGTTCTGTGGATATGGGTAGTGCAATTCTTGCTATGCACTCCATAAGAGAGCTAGGAGGAGTAATGGATCACTATTATGTCCTTAAGTCCTTTGAGAAGTTTTTTAATATTTAAAGTATAGAAGAGAGGGGGTAGAGCCCTCTCTTTTTACGATTATTTTTGAAATTCAAGAAAAATTTAACATATATTTAAACGTTGACAGAAATTCGAGGCTGTGGTAACATAAATTTGTAATTAAATGTTGGATTGTTACTGGTGATGCAGGCTATACCACTTTTTAGTTTGTTGATATTTCAATGCTAAAGGGGTGTAGTTTTTTTATTTCCCAAAAGTACTGATTTTATTAAGAATAGGAAGATATGGATGAAAGTAGAAAAGGTAATTAATAATAATCTTGTTAAGTCCTATGATGATAATAATCAAGAAGTCTTAGTTATGGGCTGTGGACTTGGCTTTAAAAAGAAACCTGGCGATGTTATTGATGAAAAGCTTATTGAAAAAATTTATACCAATACAGATAAAATAGCTTCAGGAAAGCTCCTAACTCTTTTGGAGAAAGTTCCCTTTAAACACATCCAGATATCAAATGAAATCATTAGCTTCGCTAAGGCCTCCTTAGGGAAAAGGCTGAATGATAATATCTATATTACTCTTACAGATCATATCAGCTTTGCTCTAGAGCGCTTTGAAAAGGGAGTTGTTTTTAAAAACGCACTTTTATGGGAGATCAAACGCTTCTATAACCATGAGTATCTCATTGGAAGAGAAGCTCTTGGGATTATTAATCGCCACCTCAAGGTTCAATTACCTGAGGATGAGGCTGGTTTCATTGCCCTTCATTTGGTAAATGCATCTATGGATTCTCCGGGGCTTGCTCAGACCACAGATATGACTAAAATGATACAGAGTATATTAAATATAGTAAAATACCATTTTCATATTGAGCTAGATGAGTACTCACTCCACTATGAAAGGTTTATAACACATTTAAAATTCTTTGCTCAAAGAATCTTTAACGGAACTGAATTTCAGGAGGAGGATAAAAGCTTCATATTTTCATTAAAGGAGCAATTTAAAGAAGAGTATATCTGTGCTTTAAAGATTAGAGACTATATTTTAAAGGAATATCATCGAGAGCTTACAGAAGAAGAGATGATTTACCTCACCATTCATATTAAACGTATTACAAAGGAATAATGAAAAGGATTGTTACTTTTTTATAAAAGGCTATACCTAAATAACGACGTCAAAGTACGCCGCTGTTTAGGTATTTTTTATTTATAAGGTCTAAAATTCTAGTAATAAATTAAAAATAAACATAAAATTTAGGAGGAATAAAAATGGATTACAAAAAGCTTGCAGAAACAATTCTGCATAATGTTGGCGGAGCAGAAAATATATCTGCTGTTACCCATTGTGCCACAAGACTTCGCTTTAATTTAAAGGATGAAGGAAAGGCAAAGACACAAGAATTAAAAGACACTAAAGGTGTTATGGGAGTGGTTGCTAAGGGTGGCCAGTACCAAGTTATTATAGGAAGTGATGTTTCAAGTGTTTATAAGCCACTTGTTGAATTAGGAGATTTAGATAAAAGTAACGGAGGAGAGGAAAAGGATGATAGAAAGGTATTAGCTAAAGTTATAGATACTATTTCTGGCATATTTACCCCTATACTTCCAGCTATAACTGCAGCGGGTATGATGAAGGCAGTTCTTGCCCTCCTAGTAGCCTTTAAGGTTGTATCACCTAAAATGCAGGGTTATCAGATAATAAGCTTCATGGCAGATGCTGCCTTTTATTTCCTTCCAATACTATTAGCAAGCTCTGCAGCAAAGAAGTTTAAATGCAATCCTTATTTAGCAATGATGCTTGGTGGAATATTACTGCATCCATCCTTTGTATCCATGGTATCTACTGCTAAGGAAGCGGGAACAGGAATATCATTATTTGGACTTCCTATAACCTTAGCTAGCTACTCATCCTCAGTTATACCGATAATACTCATTGTGTGGTTTATGTCTTATGTAGAACCTATTGCAGATAAGATATCACCAAAGCCAGTAAAATTCTTTACTAAGCCCCTCATTACTATTACAGTTACAGGTATTATTGGCTTAGTTGTAATCGGACCTCTTGGTTATATAATTAGTAATGCTATAGCTGCTGGAATAAATACCTTAGAGAGCTATGCTGGATGGCTTGTTCCAACATTAATTGGTGCCTTGACTCCATTGTTTGTAATGACTGGTACTCATTATGGCTTAATTCCTATTGGAATTAATAATCGTATGACCATGGGCTATGATACTGTTATTTATCCAGGTATGCTTGCATCAAATGTAGCTCAAGGAGGAGCAGCTTTAGCCGTTGCCTTTAAGAGTAAAAATTCTGAGATAAAACAGCTTGCTTCCTCAGCTGGTATAACTGCAGTTTGTGGAATTACTGAGCCAGCACTCTATGGTGTTAACTTAAGATTTAAAAGTGCTTTATATGCTTCTATGATAGGTGGAGGAATAAGTGGCTTCCTCATGGGAATATTAAGAGTAAAAAACTTTTCCGGTGGATCACCAGGATTCTTAACACTACCTAGCTATATTGGAGAAGATAATCTCTCAAGCTTTATGTATGCTTGTATCGGTGCTGTTTTAGCGGTAGCTATTGCTTTCGTAGTAAGCTATATAACTTATAAAGACCCAATAGAAAACAGTGAAGAAGATGCTTCTCACTGCAATGACAGTAAGGATGCTCTAAGAGTTATCAATGGAGCAGAAATTTTATCACCTTTAAAAGGTAAGGCTGTTTCTTTAAAAGAAGTAAATGATCCAACCTTTTCAGAAGAAATAATGGGTAAAGGAGTAGCTATTATTCCCGCAGAGGGAAAGGTTGTATCACCAGTAAAGGGAACAGTAGAGGCTATCTTTGATACCTTCCATGCCATTGCGATAGAATCAGAAGAGGGAGCAGAAATATTAATTCACATAGGTCTTGATACTGTAAAATTAGGCGGAAAATATTTTGCTTCATACATTAAAGCAGGAGATAAGGTTGAGGTAGGTACTCCCCTTGTAGATTTTGATATAGAAAAAATTAAAGAAGAGGGATACGAGGTTATAACACCAGTAATAATTACAAACACTTTGGAGTATGGCGATATTTTAGCAATAGAAGATGAAGAGGTTATGCCTGGAGATAAGCTTATTAAGGCTATAAAATAATCAGGAAAGGAGAGTATGATGTATTTCATAGAAAGTACATCATACAATAATATATATGAGAAGTTTACCAGATAATTTCCTTTGGGGAGGTGCCACCGCTGCTAATCAGTGTGAAGGTGGATACTTAGAAGATGGCAAAGGTCTTGGAACTGTGGATGTTATTCCATGGGGGGAAAATAGACGCAGTGTAATGGCGGGAAGGCTTAATTATAAAGAGCTTCCAAAGGACTCTTACTTCCCGTCACATGAAGCTATTGATATGTACCATAACTATAAAGAAGACATTAAGCTTTTTGCAGAAATGGGATTTAAATGCTATAGATTCTCTTTTGCTTGGTCAAGAATATTTCCTACTGGAGAGGAAAAGGAACCTAATGAAAAGGGCCTTAAATTCTATGAGAATCTTATAGATGAACTTCTAAAGTATAATATAGAACCAGTGGTTACCATATGTCACTTTGATGTTCCTCTCCATCTGGAGCAAAAGTATGGCTCATGGAAAAGCAGAAAGCTTATAGATGCCTATGTTAGGTACTGTGAGGTCATTTTCAAGAGATTTAAGGATAAGGTTAAATATTGGTTAACCTTTAACGAAATCAATATGCTAATGCATCTTCCCTTTATGGGAGCAGGAATTTCCTTTTCAGAAGGGGAGAATGAGTTACAGGTTAAATATCAGGCAGCTCATAATGAACTGGTGGCCTCAGCTATGGCAACAAAGCTTGCTCATGAGATAAATCCGGAATTTAAAATAGGCTGCATGCTTGCTGCCGGTCAGTTTTACCCTTACTCCCCAAATCCTGAGGACGTATGGGATGCAATGAAAAGAGATAGAGAAAATTATTTTTTCATAGATGTTCAGTCAAGGGGAGAATACCCTGCCTATGCAAAAAAGCTTTTAGAGAAAAATAACATAGCCTTAGAAGTTGGTAGTGAGGATTATAAAATACTTAAGGAAAACACAGTGGATTTTATCGCCTTTAGCTATTATACTTCTCGTCTTACAAGTGCTGATCCCACTGTGGGAGAGACTACGGGAGGTAACGTGATAAAAGGCTTGAAAAATCCTTATCTAAAGGCCAGTGAATGGGGATGGCAAATTGATCCCTTAGGTCTTCGTATTACTATGAATGCTCTTTATGACAGATATGAAAAGCCATTATTTATTGTAGAAAATGGCCTTGGCGCCGTAGATACTTTAAAGGAAGATGGAAGTATTGATGACGACTACCGCATTGCTTACCTAGATGCTCATATTAAAGAAATGATAGCAGCAGTTGAAGAAGATGGAGTTGAACTTATAGGATACACACCTTGGGGCTGCATAGACCTTGTAAGTGCCTCAACAGGGGAAATGAAAAAGAGATATGGATTTATATATGTAGATAAAGATAATGCAGGAGAAGGAACTCTTCAAAGAAAAAAGAAAAAATCTTTTTATTGGTATAAGAAGGTTATTGAAAGTAACGGAGAATGTCTTAAATAAAATATGAAAAAGGAGCTTCCGAGAAAAGTATAACAGGCTTTTTTCGGAAGCTCCTAAATATTATGGCAGTTAATCCTCATCCTCAAAGAGGCTTTTATCTGTATAGTCGAATTCTTGATAAGCTATATTGTTTGATACTATGGGATCTCTTACGGGATCGGGAAGTTCGGTATAATCCTTTCCTGAAGGTGAATAGGCTTTTATGGTTTTAGGATCTTGTTCTAATTGGTCTCTTTCATTAGGTAAGTAAGGTGTTTTATCATTCTGTTTCATATAATCATCTCCTTAGTATTAGTATGCTTTAATCATAAAAAAAAATTATTGTATTTCTGTGGTAAAGTGGTTAACAAAGTGTAAATAGTGAATAAATTTCATTAAAATTCATAAAAGTTCGCTACATTGTTATATAATTATTAAAGAGATGACTTTTTATAAGTACTCTAAAGCAAATATTTTAGGAGGTAAAAAAATGACTGAAGTTATGCAGGTGTATAAGTGTATGGTATGTGGCAATATCGTTGAGGTACTTTATGTTGGTGGTGGTCCTTTATCTTGTTGTGGACAACCTATGAAGCTAATGACAGAAAATACAGTGGATGCAGCCCTTGAAAAGCATGTACCTGTAGTACAGTTTAATGGCGATGAAATTCATGTGAAGGTTGGTAGTGTAGAACATCCAATGACAGAGGAACATTATATTCAATGGATAGAGGTTATAACTTCTGATAAGGTATATAGAAAGAATCTAAAACCTGGAGATGTTCCAGAGGCAACCTTTAAATTCTCTGGAAACATGGAAGATATTAAGGGAGTTAGAGAGTACTGCAACCTTCATGGACTTTGGAAGGCATAAATCCATATTGTATTAGAAAAAACATTAAAGTGTAAGAATAATAAAGTGTAAAAAACATGGTAAGGGAGACCCTTCTCAAGGAAGTGGTCTCCCTTGAACTTTGTAACCATTTCCTCCCGTTGGTAGCGGAAATAAGTATAAAATTGCAACCGCTGGTTGACTAATTTCATAGTGCGCTTGATAGTTGTCAACAGTGATTTCTGTTATTATTATAATAATGATATCGCTAAGAATATAATACATAGGAGCCTAGAGCTCAAAAGAAAGGTTGATATAATATGATTTTAGCAGAAAAGATAATGATGCTGAGAAAGCAGAATTCATGGTCACAGGAAGAGCTGGCAGAGAAGTTAGATGTTTCCAGGCAATCAGTATCAAAATGGGAGAGTGGAGCTTCTATTCCAGACTTAGACAAGATTATCAAATTAAGCGGGATTTTCAGTGTTAGTACAGACTACCTTCTAAAGGATGAATTGGAAGATATCACCTTCTCGGAAACTGAGGATACCTATGATGATAAAAAAGTACGGAATGTTTCCATTGAGGAAGCTAATGCTTTTATGAATATCATAAGGAAAATTTCTAAAAGAATTGCACTTTCTGTGTCATTGTGTATTATTTCTCCTATAGCTTTGATTTTCCTCGGTGGTTTGGCTGAACATGGAAGCACTACCATAACGGAAGATATGGCCGGTGGTATTGGGACTGTAATTCTTCTGTTAGTAGTAGCATCGGGTGTTGCTGCGCTGATTATGAGTGGAATGCAACTTTCTAAATATGAATATCTAGAAAAAGAGAAAATATCTCTGCAATACGGAGTATATGGAATTGTGGAAAAGAAAAAAGAAGCTTATGAGGAGACTTATAGAAGAAGTATTGCAGCTGGTGTAGTGCTGTGTATTGTAGGAGTAGTACCGCTTTTGCTGGCTACTGCAGTAGGTGCAGGAGAGTTGATTTATGTTATTTGCATTGATGTATTGCTAATGATGATAGCAAGCGGTGTTTATTTATTCATCCGATCAGGACTCATCTACGGAAGTTATGAGAAACTTCTTCAGGAGGGGGATTATACTGAGGAGAAAAAGGAGATTGAAAAAAGAACTTCTTTCTTCCCAGGAGTATATTGGTGTATAGTTACAGCTATTTATCTGGTCATAAGTTTTTATTATGGTAGGTGGGATGTTTCATGGATTATATGGCCTGTGGCAGGTGTTCTCTTTGCAGGAATTTACGGAATTTTCAATGCTGTTATGAAATCAAAAGAGTAGCGGGAAATACTATTTTTATTGTGTACAAACTATTTTAAAGCAATGTTTTGGGGCACCTTCCTTACAGAAGGTGCCCCAAAAAAGTTTTTCTTAGGGGATTTATTGATTATTGTAAGCTAAAAGCAGATAAAACTATCTATATTTCTGAGATCAAGGCCGAAGAAGAACCAACGTCCTCTTCTGAAACGGAAACCTGCCACAGAATTTCTTCCTGCTCTTGTGAGGAAGGCCCAATAGGCCATCCCATTGGTTTGCCAAATGTAGGTAAATTTAAAAAGACAGAAATTAATTTGGCCAGGACTTATGGCTAGGGGTGAAACCCCTCCTTGTCCACCGCTGAAGCCAGGACCTCCCATGGCTTGATTTTTCTGAGGAATAAAGTTTGGTGGAGGTCCAGGTGGAAACTGCTGCCTAGTATTTCTGTAGCCTACCATTGGGTTGTAAGGATAGAAGGGACTTGAATTAGGTACAAAGCTTACCTCTACCTCAAACTCTCCTCTTTCATCAATTTCATCATAACCCTGCATATCAGGTGAATTCCAGTTAAGCATAAATAAACCTTTCTTCAATATTTATCACATTGTATAATATGAAGAAAGGTTTAGAAATGTTAATGTAATTTATTCTTCCTGAGATTTACCGATATCTGATAGAATAAGCCCCTTATTTTTATCTAGTGCCCAACTGATTCCCCAATCGTTTTGGAATATAAGGAGATTTCTTTCTTTAAAGTCTTTAACCTTTTTAGTATCTGAAGTAAGATTTAAGCGGTCCATATCTATTTCTGTATTTTCTATCCACCTTACATATCTATAGGAAAGCCTATCCATCTTTATGTCTACTCCGTACTCATGTTGAAGCCTATACTCTAAGACTTCAAACTGAAGGACACCTACAACACCTACAATGATTTCTTCCATGCCTATAAAGAGTTCACGGAATACCTGAATGGCACCTTCTTGTGCTATCTGAGTAATTCCTTTTACAAACTGCTTTCTTTTCATGGTATCCATAGGTCTTACCCTAGCAAAATACTCTGGTGCAAAGGTCGGTATACCATCAAAGGCAAACTTTTTTGAAGGAGTGCAGAGGGTATCACCGATGCTGAATATCCCTGGATCAAAGACACCGATTATGTCTCCTGCATATGCCTCTTCAACTATTTCTCTATCCTGAGCAAGAAATTGCTGTGGCTGAGCAAGCTTTATCTTTCCTTTTCCTTGGCTATGGTAAACCTCCATGCCCTTAGAAAATTTACCGGATACTATTCTCATAAAGGCAATTCTATCCCTGTGAGCAGGGTTCATATTTGCTTGTATCTTAAAGACAAAGGCAGAGAAGTTTTCATCAAAGGGGTCAATCTCTCCAATATTTCCTTCTCTAGATAGGGGAGGAGGAGTCATGGAAAGGAAATACTGAAGAAATGGTTCTACACCAAAGTTTGTAAGAGCGGAACCAAAGAATACCGGAGTAAGTTCTCCACCTCTAACCTTTTCAAGGCTAAATTCGTCTCCAGCGATATCTAAAAGCTCAATATCCTCAGTAAGCTTATTATGAAGTGAATCTCCTAAAAGGTCATTGAAAATAGGATCTGATACATCTCCTTTTAAAGATTCAACAGTGTTTTGACCGTGGTTACCACCATCAAAGAGCTGTACTGTGTTATCTTTTCTGTCAAAGACACCTCTAAAGTCAGCTCCGGAACCTATTGGCCAGTTCATTGGATAGGACTTTATTCCCAGCTCTCTTTCAATATCCTCCATAAGTTCGAAGGGATCTCTGGTTTCTCTATCCATCTTATTAATAAAGGTAAAGATAGGTATACCTCTTAGTGAACATACATGGAAAAGCTTTTTAGTTTGTTCCTCCACGCCTTTAGCACCGTCAATAACCATAACTGCACTATCAGCAGCCATCAAGGTTCTATAGGTATCCTCACTGAAGTCCTGATGTCCTGGGGTATCCAAAATGTTTATACAAAAATTATTATAATTAAACTGCATAACTGAGGAGGTTACTGATATACCTCTTTGTTTTTCTATTTCCATCCAGTCTGAGGTAGCATGTCTTGAGGCTTTTCTAGCCTTAACTGATCCTGCAAGTCTTATAGCACCTCCATAAAGAAGAAGCTTCTCCGTTAGAGTTGTTTTACCGGCATCCGGGTGAGAAATTATTGCAAAGGTTCTTCTTTTTTCAATTTCATTAATGAGCTCTGACACTTGTAATCTCCTTTCTAAGGATAAATAGCATAATTATTTTTAAGCTAAGCCTTAATATCATTATTTATTTTAATACTGCGCCATTTCATATTATAAGATAAACATAGTCATTATAACAATTAAAATATCTATTTTCAACATAAATAAAATTAACAAAAGCATTTAAAAGAGGTCTACAGGAGAATTTATAGATTTATATCAAAACTATAGAAAAAAATAGTGTAACCGTTAATAAAAGAAGATATATAACTTATACAGACTCTTCTTTTAGTTGCATTACAACAAATAGTGCTATAATCTATTTGAATTTAATTTAGGAGGGACTTCATGTACAAAATTATTGCAATTGATATGGATGGAACTCTATTAAGAGAAGATAGAAGTATTTCTAAAGAAACCATAAGGACAATTAATTTAGCAAGGGAAAAGGGAATAAAGGTAGTACTTGCTACTGGAAGGCCTATTGAAGGAGTTAAAAGCTATTTAGAAATGCTAGGATTAGTTGGCAGAGATGAATATGTATTAAGCTTTAATGGTGCGCTAGTTCAAAATACATTAACTGGAGATATTATTATAAGAAATACTCTTAAAGGTAAAGATTATAAAAGGCTTTACCAATTAAGTAAGGAAATTAATATAAATATCCACGCCTTTTCGAGGCTAGGCTGTATAACACCGAAAATAAGCAAGTACAGCGAGGTTGAAGGAGTAATAAATGGTATTCCCATAAGAGTTCTTCCTGTGGAAGAAACTTTGGATGAGGAAGATATCATGAAGATTATGTTGATAGATGAGCCCTGGATAGTGGACGCTGCAGTAGATAAAATTCCTAAGGAGATTTTTGAGGATTATACCGTTCTTAGAAGTACGCCTTACTTTTTTGAGTTTTTAAATAGGTCTAGCAATAAGGGTGAAGGAATAAGAGCCTTGGCTGATACTTTAGGGGTTAAGCAGCAGGAGGTAATGTGCATTGGTGATGCTGGAAATGATTACCATATGATAAAGTATGCAGGCTTAGGTGTTGCTATGGGTAATGCCTTTGATGAAATTAAGGAAATTGCTGACTATGTTACTAAGAGCAACAATGAGGATGGGGTTGCTCATGCCATTAAGAAATTTGCCTTAGGGATTTAGAACTTTATTAATATACATAAAATTAAAGATAATCTTAAAGAATTACTAAGATAACTGAGATATCAGATAACACTGTATCTCAGTTTTTTTATTCATTAGGAATTATATAAGCTATATAAGATAATGATAGGCAATTGGTTATTGGGTTTATCAAATATATGTATTATGCAAATCACTAAAAAACCTCTATCATAGATTTAGACTAAAAGAAATGAGGGGGATTAATGACAAAAAAGGATAGATCTAAAAATTTATTATGGGAGTTGTTTAAGGCGACCTTTACCTTAAGTGCCTTTACCTTCGGAGGGGGCTTCGTAATTGTATCCTTAATGAAGAAAAAGTTTGTAGAGGAGCTAAAATGGCTGGAGGAGGATGAAATGTTGGATATAACGGCTATTGCCCAATCTTCACCTGGCCCCATACCAATTAATGCTTCAGTTATATTGGGGTATCGTATGCATGGGATAATAGGCTCTCTAGTGGCAATACTAGGAACTGCACTTCCTCCTATGATAATAATATCAATAATTTCAGTTTTTTATAGCCAGTTTAGAGAAAACAGGATAATAGCAACAGCACTGCAGGTAATGCGTGCCGGTGTTGCAGCAGTAATCTTTGATGTGGTTATAAATCTAGCAACTAATGTTTGCAAGACCAGAAGAATTCTATATATTGGACTGATGATAGCAGCCTTTATTGCTACTTATTTACTTGATCTCAGCGCAATGATTATTATACTTTGTAGTCTTGCTATTGGAATTACAGACTTATTAATAAGCTTGAGAAAAGAGGTGGTAAAGATTGATATTTAAATTGTTTTTAAGCTTTATTCAGGTAGGTTTATTCAGCGTTGGGGGAGGATATGCAGCTATACCTCTTATTCAATACCAAATAGTTGAGGTTCATAAGCTCATGACTTTAGCTGAATTTACAGATTTAATAACCATAGCAGAAATGACACCAGGACCTATATCAATAAACTCTGCCACCTTTGTGGGAACGAGATTAGCAGGAATTCCTGGATCTATTATATGTACCTTAGGAGTAATTCTTCCTTCCTTTTGTATCTGCCTGCTTCTAGCATTTTTCTATTATAAATATCGCAATTTCAGCGGAGTTCAGAGAGTTTTATCAGCTCTTCGCCCTGCAGTAGTTGCGTTAATTGCCTCAGCAGGTATGTCTATACTGCTACTGGCACTTTTCCAAGGAGATGGGACCGTAGCAGCTTTACAAGACTTACGCCTTATTGAATTAGGACTATTTGCAGGGGCGTTATTTTTACTTCGTAAATATAAGGTAAATGCTATTACTATCATTTTTGGTACAGGACTTGTAGGAAGTATTTTATATGGCATTTTTTAAAAAATCACACTAACTCAATACAGGTATCAATAAACTTCTGAAGAACCGGGGATATATATTTATCATTATGATAAATTAATTGAATATCTCTGGTTACTTTTATATTCTCTATAGGGAGTATCCTTAGAGTACCATCTAAAAGCTCCTTTTTTATTAAGAGCTTTGATATAATACCAAGTCCTCTGCCGTAAGCGACGGCGTTTTTTATAGCTTCAGTGTTGCTGGCACACCACTTTTTTTTCATGGTTATATGATTCTCCATCAAAAGCAAATCATATTGGTTTCTTTCAGTGCTTCCTTCCTCTCTGGCAATTAAATTTTCATTGTTCAGATCAGAAAGCTTTATGGACTCTTCTCTATACAAGGGATGCTTTTTACCAGCTATAATCACCAGCTCATCCTTCCATAAGGGAATTTTAACTAAGGATTCACTAGTTATTCGACCTTCAACCATAGCTATATCAAGCTTATTTTCAAATACCATGGTCTCTATAGCAGTAGTATTGTTTATTATTACATCTATGTCTGAAGTAGGGACCTTAACTTGAAAGTTGTCAATAAGGTCATTTAATATATATGTTCCTACTGATACACTAGCACCAATTGTTATTTTAGGATTATTACTGGAGCTCCTTACTACCATATCTATAGATTCAAAGATATCTACAGCTTTTTGAGCATAGGGGAGGAGCGTTCTTCCTACATCAGTTAGATATAATTTTTGGGAAATCCTATCAAAGAGCTTAATTCCATAATAGTTTTCCAAGTCCTGAATAGCCTGACTCACCGAGGGCTGAGAAATAAATAATGCTTCTGCTGCTCGGCGCATAGCTCCACACTTTACTACTGTAATGAAAATTTTTAAATGCCTTATTGTCATAGGGCCTCCTCCTAATGTCTCAATAAATATAATTGATTACTCTAATAATTTCTAAATAAATAATAAAAGTCACAGGAAATATATACCGTGACTCTTATCCTTTATATAAGTGAATGTTAATACACCCTTTCAGGTCAGTCAAGCCAGCACTGGTTTTTTTCTAATGATTCAATGAAAATCCGACCATTATCCGATATGTTTTTAGCCTGATGATATTTGAAAAGCATCTTATTTTCCTTAAGTGGACCAAGAATCTCAATTTTACCTGTTTCATGGGACATAACGAATTTAAAACGTTTACCATGTCCGTTAAGCTTAGTCTTAGCTTCTTCAATTATATCATAGGATTTTAAAATTGGAACCTGAAACTGTGTTTTAACACTAGATACAGGACGGCATTGAAATACATAATAGGGGATGATCTTAAACTCATTTAAACCATTTAGGAGCTTTGATAATACTTCTGGACTATCATTTATTCCCTTTAAAAGAACTGTTTGATTGCTTGTTATTACTCCTCTTAAAAGTAGGGCGTCGATTGCTTTTTTACTCTCAGCAGTTAGTTCTCTTGGATGATTAAATTGTGTTACAAGATAAATTGCTTTTTTCTTTGAATAGTTCTCTAGTATTGATAATAATTCTTCATCCTCATAAATTCTTGAGGGGAGTACAACAGGCACTCTGCTTCCAAAGCGGATAAGCTTTATATGCTCTATTTCTGATAAGTTTTTCAGGTAGTATTCTAACATTTTATTATTGTTTAGGAAAGCATCCCCTCCGGTGATAAGTACATTAGTAATTTCTTTATGGTCACTTATATAAGATAATATATTATGGAAAATTTTTGCGATTTCCTCATCAGATTGTCCTACTAAACGTTTTCTAAAGCAGTGACGGCAATACATGGCACAGCGGTTAGTAGATAGGATCAATGCAGTCTGAGGATACTTGTGCTGAAGACCTTCTATTATTGTATTCTGAAGCTCTCCACTCGTATCAAAATCACCACTTAAATCTATTTCTTCGCTTGAGGGTACACACATCTTTCGTATAGGATCTTTAGGATCTTCTTTATTTATTAGAGAAAGGTAATATTTAGGAATGGACATGGGGTAATTATCAATGATTTTTTCAAGAAGTTCAGTTTCTTCATTCTTTAGTGTTATATAGCTTTTAAGCTCTTCAAGGGTAGTAACATTTTCTTTTAATTCTTTTTTCCAGCTCATTATGACCTCCTTAATATTTTTATAATATTATTATATCATATAATTATAACGTTTTAATAAAAAAATAGATATAAAAATGCAAACCTATTAAAAAAAATTAAGGATATCAATCAAACAGTAAATTTGTTAAAAAATAGCAGCTTTTTACCTATTATGGCAAAAAGCTGCTATTGTTAACTTTCTTATCTTGGTATAAATCCGATTTTTTTCTGCATTTTTCTAAGTGTTTTCATGGAAACATAATTTGCTTTATCTGCACCTTTTCTATAAATCTCTTCAAGATAGTCCTTATTATTCAAGAGCTCTTGAACTTTTTCCTGAATTGGCTGAAGTTCTTCTATTATAACCTCTGCAGCATCTTTTTTAAGCTCTGAATAACCCTTGTCTTCATAGTGCTTTGCTATCTCAAGAGGATCTATTCCCTTAATGGAGCTTATAATGTTAATTAAATTCTTTACTCCAGGCTGCTCATCGCTATAATTTACCACTCCAAGGCTGTCTGTAACAGCTCTGCTTATTTTCTTTCTTATAACCTCAGGTGGATCCATAATTAATATACAGCCATTAGGATTATCCGTTGATTTTGACATTTTTTTAGTAGGATCCTGAAGGTCCATAATTTTTGCACCGGTAGTAGGAATATAACCCTCAGGTATCTTGAAGGTAGGACTATAGGTTTTATTAAAGCGTTCCGCTAAATCTCTAGCAAGCTCTAGATGCTGTTTTTGGTCCTTTCCTACAGGAACTAAATCAGTATTATAAAGCAGTATATCAGCTGCCATTAGTACTGGGTATACGAAAAGTCCTGCTATAATTGAATCACCCATGTTTCGGGATTTATCCTTATACTGAGTCATTCTTCCAAGCTCACCCATATAGGAGTTGCAGGTTAAAAGCCAGGATGCTTCACTATGACTAGGTACATGGGACTGTATAAAGAGAGTTGCCTTATCTGGATTAATTCCTGAAGCTATATAAATAGAAAGGACTTCTAAGGTTCTTTTTCTTAAATCTTTAGGTTGCTGCCTTACAGTTATAGCATGCAAATCAACTACGCAGAAATAGCAGTCGTATTCATCCTGAAGCTTAATCCAATTTTTTATAGCTCCTATATAATTACCTAAGGTTAAATCACCAGAAGGCTGTATTCCACTAAAAATAATCTTCTTTTCATTATCCATTTTTAAAACTCCTTTATATAATAATAAAAGCCCTATGGATTAAACCATAGGGCACTTTTCGCGCGGTACCACCTATTTTGAGGACTATGCCTCATCTTTTAAAAGATTAAAAATCTCTTCCCTTAACGGAGGAATGCGGCAGAGCTACTGTTATTTCACTACTGCACTCAAAGACCCATTCAACCTTAACATAGCTGCTGCACTCTCACCCTCTGCAGCTCTCTTTAAGCCTGTTTTAAAGCTTACTTGCTTCTTATCACTGATTTAGTGCTATTTAGTATTATTATAATATAATATTATGCTCTAAATTTTTTTCTGTCAAGACTAGTGCATTCAGTATTATAATTATTGCCACTCTTGGAGTTTTTATCCCAATGATATATAATATATTAGTAAGAGATTATAATCTCTTAAGTGGGAGGAATTATTATGAGAAAAAATTTAAAAAATCTAGTACAAGTATCCTTAATGGCAGCAATTATCTTTGTAGCAGCTTATATAATTCATATACCTACTGCCGGTGG
>JAEXZL010000165.1 GCA_023451395.1 Bacillota bacterium
ATGAAGAAGATTTATATGAAGCTTTAAAGGCTGGAGAAATTTATGGTGCAGGCATTGACGTTTTTGAAAATGAACCAGCATCAGAATCTAAGCTTTTACAATTAGAAAATGTAATTGCTGGATCCCATTGTTCAGCTTCTAGTATTGGAGCTGTAGACAAAATGAGCATGATTGCTACTGAAAATGTTATAAAGGTGCTAGAAGAAAGAGGAATAATTTAAAATGATGGATAGCAGGCTTAAATGTATTACATTTGATATGGATGGCTGTCTTGTAGACACTGAAGCAGCTTATGCAAAAAGCTGGAGGACTGCCTTTGAATTTGATGGTTTCCCTATTGAGGATCAGATTATCAATTCATGGTCTGGACGTGGAGTAACTTTTATAAATAGTGAAATTGATAAGCTAACAAAGGATCATGAGCGCACTATGAAACTCAGACAGCTTAGGGAGGATAACTTTTTTCAAGCATTGGAAGCTGGACAGGTAGAATTAAAGCCTTATGCAAGGGAAATTATAGAGTTTTTAAAGAAAGAAAATATTAAGGTAGGCCTTGTTAGCTCAACATATAAAGGAAAAGGTACTAGAGTATTAGAATATTTTAGGTTATTAGAAAAGTTTGATTTCACAGTTTTTGGTGATGAGGTGAAAAATGTAAAACCTTCACCAGAGATATATATTGAGGCTTTAAAAAGAAGTCAAGAAAAAATATCTGATATTCTAGTATTTGAGGATTCTGTAAGTGGAGTAGAATCAGCAAAAGCAGCTGGATTTACTGGAATTATTCATGTGCCTGATTCAAGTGTTAAGAATAGTCAGGTGAATTTAGATACTTTTGCTAGGGTAAAGGATTTTTCACAAGGAATAGAACTTATTAAAAAAATTATAAACAATAAAGATAGAGGTAACGATGAAATACGAAGAGTGGATTATACGTTATGGAGCAATAGCTAGAAAAAGATTTAAAAAAAATGAAAAATTAAAATTTCTAACTGGTATCAGCCAGGAATTCTCGGATATGGGGTATAGAGTTGATGTAAAGGCAGCAAAAGTTGGACATGAGACAAACTACAATTTATACGTAGGTAATCTTGAGAAGGCTAAGTATATCGTTGCTGCAAACTATGACACTCCCCCTTCAACCTATGGAATACTGCCCTATAAGCTTTTTGATGAAAAAAATAGGACTTTAGCAGTGGTTATATCAAGCATCCTTCCTATGATTTTACTTATTGCTCTTGGAGGAATATTTATATCAAAGCTAGCAGCACCGGTATGGTCAGATGGAGCTTTTGGGTTGCTGGATGTGCTGTATACTATTATTCTCCTCTCTATTTTTGCAATAATGTATCATATTAGAGGAGGCATTGGAAGTCAGACTAACTTTCTTCGCAATACCTCAAGTATTATTGCGATGCTGAGTTTTGCATCTGATCTTTCCCAAAACCAAAGAAAGAATATAGCCTTTGTACTCACAGATTATGGCTGTATAAACAATATTGGTGACAAGCTTTTATCCAAGGCAAAGACTGATAAAAGCACTGTTATACATCTTGATTGTATTGGCAATACTAAGCCTCTTTATCTATTCTATCCTCATAGCTTTCTTAAGGAGATAAAAGCTATAGAGAATGGAGGAGTAATAGGGGAGGTTACTTTATTTGATATGAATGAGTTAGATAAAACTTTGAACTGTTATCAGGAAGATGAAATTTATATTGCCTCCGCCTCTAAGGAGGGAAATAACTTCCTTATACGCAAGGATAAAACTATAAAAAATTATTTTGATATGGACAATCTAGAAAAAACTGTTAAATGTCTTCGGGTAATAACTAACAAGAGAAGCATAGAACAATGAGGTGATAATAATGACTAAAGCAAAAATTGGCGTTGTTGGAATGGCAGTAATGGGCAGAAGTCTTGCTCTTAACATGGCAGACCATGGATATGAAGTGACAGTATATAATAGATCAAGAGATCTTGTGGAAGAGGCAATTTCTGAAGATGTAACTGGTAATCTAAAGGGAACTTATACCCTTGAGGAATTTGCTGATAACCTTAAAAAACCAAGAAATATTCTTCTTATGATAAAATCTGGAGATCCAGTGGATAAAGTAATAGAGCAGCTGCTTCCTTTATTAGATAAGGATGATCTCATAATTGATGGAGGTAATTCTTATTTTAAAGACACCATCCGCAGAGCAAAGGAACTTGAGAAGAAGGGAATTCATTTCTTCGGAATGGGAGTGTCTGGAGGAGAGGAAGGAGCAAGGAGAGGGCCTGCTATTATGCCTGGAGGGGATAAAAAGGCTTATGAAAGAGTTAAGGAAATCTTAGAGGCTATATCCGCTAAGGCAAGCGATGGAGAACCCTGCTGCAAATATACTTCTAAAGATGGTGCAGGACATTATGTAAAGATGGTTCATAATGGCATTGAATATGCTGATATGCAGATTATTGCTGAGGGCTATAGCATTATGAAAAATGTCCTTCATATGTCTAATGAAGAAATGGCAGATACCTTTGAAAAATATAATAAAGGTCCCTTAGATTCCTATCTTATAGAAATTACAAGAGATGTTCTCAGAGAAAAGGATGATATGGGAGAAGGTTATCTTGTTGATAAGATTCTAGATTCTGCACTTCAAAAGGGTACTGGAAAGTGGACAAATCTTGAGGCTATAGATCTAGGTGTTAATACCTCAATTTTATTGGCAGGACTAAATAGTCGTATAATTTCTTCTCAGTTAGAGGAGAGGAAGACTGCAAATGGGATATTAAAGCATCAACCTTCTGGTAAGGAATATAATAAAGAGGAGATTCTTAAGGCTTTAGAGGATGCTCTTTTAGCAAGTAAGATTATGGCCTACGCCCAGGGCTTTACCCTTCTTAGGGAGGCGGCAAAGGTATATGATTGGTCCTTTGATTATAAGGAAATAGCCTCTATATTCCGTGCAGGCTGTATTATACGCTCTCAGCTTTTATATGCTATTATGGATGAGTTTGGAAAGGATAATAATTTAATTAATTTGATGATATCTGAGAACTTTTCAAAAATCCTCAATGAAAGAGCATCAGGACTTCGAAGTGTCATAAAGGTTGCAGTGGATGAAGGAATAGCAGTTCCTGCACTTATGGAATCCATTGCCTACTATGATGGTTATCGTACTGAAAGATCAGCTGCTAACTTACTTCAGGGTCAAAGAGACTATTTTGGAGCCCATACTTACGAAAGAATTGATACAGAAGGTGTATTTCATCATAAGTGGAGCCAAAATAATTAGTTTATCTATTTAAATTAAAACTAAATTAGATAAAATAAAAAGATAGCTTAAGAGCTATCTTTTTATTTTTGAATTTGGGAAATTCTAGCTTTATTAAGAGTTTATTAAGCCCTATTTTTTATGTATGTAGAAATTGGCATACAATATCAGCTATTTCCTCTGGCGACTCCTCCATTCCATTTTTAATCCAATTTACGTAGGTATTACTTAAGGCACCGGCATAATAATACAATTCGTATTTTGAATAGGAGGAGTTTGGAAGAATATTGCTATCCATATAGCGATTTATTGCATTGATTAAAATTGAATATAGATTCTCTTTCAGGATAGTACTGACAAAGTGGCTATACTTCTGAAAGAAGTGAAAACAATGACATATATGGGCATAATCATTGAAATTGCCTATATCAGTTTTGCTTCTTGTTTCCTTTATATATTCATTGACGATTTCTTGGAAGTATTTGGATAAAACATCCGCTTTAGATTGATAGTATTTATAATAAGTCATGCGGGATACACCTGCTCGTTTAACTATATCAGTGATTGTTATGTCCTCTATTTTATGAGAATCCATAAGACTTATTAAAGCTTCAGCTATGCACATTCTTGTGAATTTATTTCTTTCTGTAGGGAGTAAATTATTCATAAATACCTCCATAATCAAAAGTTTACATTTGATATGCTTTTGTAAATTGTAACATAAAACAATTTAGTATACAATTACATGTAATAATGAAAACTATATTGGAGGTAGCACATGAAGTTTGGAATAGTTGTTGACTCAGGTTGTGACTTAACTAACATAGAATTAATATCAAATGAAAATATTGCATTTAACAGAGCAGCTTTAAAATTGCAGATTGGGAATAAAGAATTTATAGATGATTTTAATCTTGATGTAAAAGAATTTATGAGGGAAATGACAGAATATAAGGGTAAAACTGGAAGTGCGGCACCCAGCCCAGGAGATTGGTACAGCTTTTATGAGCAGTCAGAAAGTGTCTTTGCAATTACCATCACCGGAACCCTTTCTGGAAGTCTTGCCAGTGCTCAAGTAGCTAAAAACATGTTTCTTGAAAAAAATCCTGAAAAAAAGATTTGTATAATTGATTCAAAGTCCGCTGGACCTGAAATAACATTAATTGTACATAAGTTAACGGAATTAATTTCACAGCAGCTTGAATTTGATGAAATAGTAGAAAGAATTGAAAACTATCAAAGGCATACTCATTTGTTATTTGTTCTTGAATCGTTGGACAACCTTGTAAAGAACGGACGGGTAAGTGCGGTTCAAGGGAAAATAGCAGGTCTTCTTGGTATAAAGATTTTAGGCTGTGCCAGTGATGAAGGCACCTTGGAATTATTAAAAAAGTGCAGAGGCAAGTATTCTGCTTACGATGAAGCGGTACAAGTTATGCAGGAGAAAGGATATAAAGGGTCTAGGGTAATTATCAGCCATTGCTTTAATGATGATAAAGCAGAATATTTAAAGAAAAGCATTAAAGAAAAATACCCTGATAGCAAAATTTTAATTATGCCCACAAGTGGCTTGTGCAGTTACTATGCTGAAAAGGGAGGAATACTTTTAGCCTTTGAAGATTAAGTAAAAGAAGCATTTTTTTCTTTAAATCATTAAAATAATACATTTAACAGAAATCCATATCACTGTATAATACATTATAAAGGGAATACATTCCACAGACATTTAAGATATATGCAGAGGAGAATAGTTATGAAAATATTGGCAATAGGCAATAGTTTTTCAGAAGATGCAACAAAATACCTTCATCAAATGGCTAAAGCGGATGGTGTAGACTTGAAAGTGGTTAATCTTTATATAGCAGGCTGCTCTCTTGAAACTCACTGGAATAATGTATTGGCTGATGCTAAAGCCTATGAATATAGTATTAATGGAGAATTCAAAGGTAGGATGGCCTCTATTAAAGAAGTGCTTTTAGAAGAAAAATGGGATTTCATTACTCTTCAGCAAAACAGCGGCTTATCCGGAATAAAAGAAAGCTATTATCCTTTTATAAGGAATATTTCAAATTATGTAAGTGAGCTGGCTCCAAAAGCAAAACAGGTAATCCATGAAACCTGGGCTTATGAAATAAACAGCAGCCATGCAGCCTTTCCAAGATATAATAACAGTCAGGAGACTATGTTCAATAAGCTTAAAGAAGCATACTATTCAGTAGCCAAAGAAATGGATATGCCACTTATACCTTGTGGCGATGCAGTTCAAGAGCTCCGCAAGGATAAAGCCTTTGATTATGAAAATGGAGGAATTTCTCTATGCCGTGATGGATATCATATGCATCTTATTTATGGAAGATATTTAACTGGTGCCTTATGGTATAAATTTTTTACAGGCAGGCCAATAATGGAAAACTCCTTTAGCTTTGAGGTAGAGGAGGAAGTGGATAAAAATTTAATTTATTTAATAAAAGACTTCCTTGATAAAAAATATATCTTTAAATAAAGTCTCCATAATTCCTTCAAATTTATAAATTATAATTCAGTAAGAATAAAGTAAGTTATAAATTAGGAGGAATGGAATATGAATAGTAAAATTGTAGCAGTTCTCAGTGCAGCGGTGATTACGGTAGCAGCTGTAGGATGGGGTGCTTATGCATATAATATTAATAATATGGAGAATAGCAACCAATATTCTATGAAATTAGCTACTGAAAAAGTGAGAGGTGTAATAGCCCAGTCTGTAGTAGAGAAAATTAATGAAGAGAATAATAGAAGTGAGATCTATAATAGAAATGAGAAAAATAATCCGATAATTAAATCTTATAATCATATGATTGATATAATGAGAGAGAATGGATTTGATGATGCTGCAGCCTATATGAGAGAGGGAAATTACGAAGCTATGACCGATTATATGAACAATATATCACTGGAAGATTATGATAATATGGTTGATATTATGAATAAGAATGGCTTTGGTTCTATGGGAAGAATGATGGAATCCGTAGGCAGAGAAGGAATGGTTCAGATGCACAACTCTATGAGCGATAGATATAATAAGAGATAAGTAAGTTAAGATTATTATAGGAAGGCTACTATTTATGGTGGCCTTTTTTTGCTCTAGAAGAGCATGGATGTAATTAACCATAGGTTACCAGGAGGCTTGGTCATATGAGATGAGTTTGCCCATTAATGTTGTAAAATATAAGGGAAATAAACAGAGGATATTTAACTAAATGAAATATTATAAGGAATATTAAGAGTATTCCTTGACATGAATATTCTTAATATGATATATTCGCCATATAGAATATGTGTTCTAATTTTAAAAGAAATTGAAACTGGTAAATCCCTTGAATTAGATAAAATAAGTTAGAGCATGTGTACCTATGGGTTGCAGAAACTTATATAGAAAGGAGAGAGAATTTATGAATGAAGAAGTTACCACTTTTATTGAGAACCTTGTACCTTGGCAGAAGACTTTAAGTATGAGACTTCGGGAACTTGTACATGAATCCATACCAGGAGTAGAGGAAAGAATACAGTACAAGAAACCACATTTTTTAAAGAATGGAAAATATGTTGCTGTTATTTCCCCTTCTAAGGCAGCCATTGCATTTATGATTATGAACACTTTAGGAATGGATATTCCCCAGGACTTTGAAGGACCAGAGGAGAGAAAGTGGATTAAAATTCGTCAAGGTGATTCGCCGGATTATGAATTATTGTCCAAGCTTCTTATTCAGGCTTCAAGTTCTCTATAAAATAAATCTTTATATATTGAATAAATAAGTTTATTAAATATAAGGGGAACTTTAATAGAGTTCCCCTTAATTTGTATTTTTTATTTATTTTCCAGCTCCTCTATTAATGCTTCCATTTCTTTAATTTCTCTCTCTTGTGCTTCGATTATCTCCTTAGCTAATTCTTTAACCTTAGGATCTGATAAGTTTGCCCTACTGCTAGTTAAGATAGCTATAGAATGATGAGGAATCATAGCTTTCATCCAATCCACATCATCAACGGTTTTTTGAGCTCTTACAATATATAATGAGGCGGCGAAGATAAAGATGCTTAAAATAATAATAGTTTCTTATGTGTGTACATTTTAAGCATAAACAGAAGCATGATAAAGGCCATGGCAGCTCCCATCATTAAGGCCATAAAGACTCTTGTCTTACTAAAATGTACATGATCAAATTCATATACATTCAAGAACATTAAGAAATACATTATTACAGTAGATGTTAATATCATAATAAAAAATTTTCCATAACTTTTCATTGAGAGACTCCTTTCTGTAAATAAAATGTATTTTGATTATATTTTGCATTAAATTATAATGTTTTACTTTAGGGGAATCAAGCTATGAGAAGCTGTAACTCATGAATATATAATGAATAGAAGAGAAAATCTAGATAAAAAGCAAAGAAGTGCACAATTAATGCGTCCAAAAACAGAGGAAAAGTATACAAAAAATTTTAAGGAAAAATACCGTAAATAGTGTTAATAATTACTAAAGATGTAATTTTTATTTAAATTAGTTTGTCTGCTACTAGTACATTTGGTAAAATATATACCAAATGGTTAAAGGGATGCAAAGCAATATAATATAAAGGTTTCGAAAGGAGAAAGAATGGACACCAATTCAATATATGATTATATTTTACAGTTTCCTCCTGATATTCAGGAGGTGCTTACAGAGTTAAGGAGAGTTATAAAGGAGGCGGCTCCTGAGGCAAAGGAAAAGATAAGCTGGGGAATGCCTACTTTTGTATTAGAGGGGAACTTGGTGCATTTTGCAGCTTATAAAAAGCATATAGGCTTTTATCCAGGAGATAGCGGAATTGAAGCTTTTAAAAAGGACATTGAGAAGTATAAAAGCTCCAAAGGAGCGGTGCAGTTCCCCATAGGAGAGCCAATGCCTTATGAATTAATAAGCAGGATAGTTAAATATAGAGCTGTTGAAAATAAAAAGCTGGCAGAGGATAAATTAAAAAAGAAAAAATAAAGAAAATCCGAGGTGAAGTAAGAAAATATTATACTATCAATAGAAGAAGTGGGTAAAGGTACTAGGAGGGTATGGGGATGTTCGTAAAAGTATATGAATATCATATAAAAAAGGATAAGGAAGCAGATTTTATAAGAATTCAAGAAAAATCATCAGAAATCTATAAAAAGCATTTATCCTGTGAAGTTAAATATTTAAAAAGTATAAATGATGAGACTTTATGGATGGAAATATCTGAATATAGTAGTGAGAAGGAATATTTATCTGGAATTCAGAAAGTGAATAAGGAACCAATGATTAAGGAGTTATTTAGTCAGTTTCAGGCTTGCTTGGATTCAGATAAACAAAACATTAAAGAAAGCGATTATGTTTTGAAACTAAGAATTTAATATAATGTTTATTGCAATATCTCCATGAATTATAATAAATATAAATAAATATAGTGCAATTATATAAATTAAAAAGCAGAATAAGACCTTCTAGATTATTTGTTACTAATAATTTAGAAGGTCTTATTTCATTGACCTGTAAAATGCCACACTATCCGTATATCAGGTTGTTTTATTATTCATAAACTGCTTATCAAATTCTGGGTTAAAATAATAGAAATTTTTTGCATCAAGTTTTTCTTTTGTCATCTCAAGAGCTTCTCCAAAACGCTGAAAGTGGATAATTTCCCTCTCTCTTAAGAATTTTAAAGGCTCTCGTACATCAGGATCTGTTACAACTCTTAATAGATTTTCATATACAGTTCTGGCTTTTTGTTCTGCGGCAAGATCTTCAATTAAATCGGTAATTGCATCTCCTTTTGATTGGAACTCAAGAGCAGTAAAAGGAACACCAGCTGCAGCCTGAGGCCATAAAGCTGTGGTATGGTCTATGTAGTAGGCATCGAAGCCTGCTTTTTTAACATCCTCAATAGATAATTTATTGGTTAATTGATATACCATGGCACAGATGATTTCCATATGAGCTAATTCCTCCGTACCTATATCTGTGAGTAAGCCACCTACCTCCTTTACAGGCATGGAATATCTTTGGGCAAGATAACGCATAGAAGCGCTTAATTCTCCATCGGGACCTCCATATTGACTTATGATAAGCTGAGCTGTTTTAGGGCAGTTAGTTTTAATTTTTACCGGGAACTGCAGTCTTTTCTCGTATAACCACATCTATAAATCTTCTCCTTCCCAGGGTGCAGGTCCTAAGGACCAGCTAAAATTTTCAAAATCTGAGGCTGTAGTATTAGAGCTATCCTGTGTTAAAGGATAATAATTCTTGGCAAATTTCTTCAAGAGCTCATTGCGTTTTTCAATTATACTGTTGTAAAGTTTTATTCCTTTCTCTTCCTTAGGATGGGTGTCTAAAAATAAAGTTAAATCATTTAGAGCAAAGGTTATACAGGTTATTTGAGATATCAGGTCAGCTTTAGTGCTACTTTCCTGTCCTCTAAAAGGAAAGGCGTCATTGGGAGCTAAAGGATTAGCAGGCTCATCCTCTGCCTTATAAAAAGGCATGTTTAATGCTGGAAAAATTGTACCTATTTTTAGTGCAGAATCAAAATAGTATAAGTCCTTCCAGGGTTGAACTGGTGTTGTTGTTATTGCCAAGCCTTTCAAATCTGTGGTATTCTGACTCATTTGAAAACCCCTTTCTATAGTATATTTGTCATTATTATGTGTAGGAGGGGAATAATTATGTTTTTAGAAGCAATAATTTCATATAGTAAATATTTAGGGTTAGTGTTAAAATGGATGAAGCATTTATACTTAAATAAACAGTATTTTACCTTAGGATAGGAGAAGATAAATGAATAAATATTTACCTATTACAAAAGAAGATATGATTAATCGTGGCTGGTCACAGGTGGATTTTGTATTTGTTATAGGGGATGCTTATGTGGATCATCCTTCCTTTGGTCATGCCATTATAAGCCGTATATTAGAATCACAGGGGTATAAGATTGGAATAATCTCACAACCAGATTGGAAGGATGAGAGGAGTATTGATACCTTTGGACGTCCAAGGCTTGGCTTTTTGGTTACTGGAGGAAACATGGATTCAATGGTGAACCATTATTCCGTATCAAAAAAACGCAGGAGAACAGATGCCTTTACTCCCGGTGGTGTAATGGGAAAAAGACCAGATCATGCCACTGTTGTGTATTGTAATCTTATTCGCAGAATATATAAGGATGCACCAATTATAATTGGTGGAATTGAGGCTAGTCTTAGGAGACTTGCACACTATGATTATTGGGCAGATAGTTTAAAACGCTCAATTTTGCTTGATTCTCAGGCAAATATTCTCACCTATGGTATGGGTGAGCGTTCCATTGTTGAGATTGCAGATGCTTTAAACAGCGGTCTTGCCATTGATGATATTACCTTTATTGATGGGACTGTATATAAAACTAAGTCTTTAGAAAATGTTTATGATGCTATTACTCTGCAATCCTATGAAGATCTAAAAGAGAATAAGGAAAATTACGCAAAGAGTTTTTATAAGCAGTATTGCAATACAGACCCTTTCTCTGGTAAGCGACTTGTAGAGCCTTACGGAGACAAGCTCTTTGTAGTTCAAAATCCACCTTCTAAGCCTCTTTCCCAAAGAGAAATGGATGATGTTTATTCTCTTTCGTATATGCGGAATTACCATCCTTCTTATGAAGTCTTAGGGGGAGTTCCTGCAATTTCAGAAATTAAGTTTAGTCTTGCAAGCAATAGAGGGTGTTTTGGCGGGTGTAATTTTTGTGCTTTAACCTTTCATCAGGGAAGGATAGTTCAGACCAGAAGTCATGATTCACTGGTTGATGAAGCAAAGGTTATGACTGATGAGTTAGATTTTAAGGGATATATTCATGATGTTGGAGGGCCAACGGCAAATTTTAGGCATGCAGCTTGCAGTAAGCAAAGTACCAAAGGAGCTTGTCCTAATAAGCAGTGCCTATTTCCAAAGCCCTGTAGTAACTTGAAGGTTGATCACAGTGACTATTTAGAGCTTTTAAGAAAATTAAGGAAGCTTCCGGGGGTTAAGAAGGTTTTCATTCGTTCAGGAATTCGTTTTGATTATGTTATGGCTGATAAAAATGATGCCTTTATAAAGGAGCTCTGTGAGCACCATGTAAGTGGTCAATTAAAGGTGGCACCAGAACATGTGTCAGATAGGGTGCTGCAGCTAATGGGAAAGCCGGAAAATAGCGTATATAAAGGCTTTGTAGAAAAGTACCATAGAATAAATAAAAGACTCGATAAAAAGCAGTTTTTAGTGCCTTATCTTATGTCCTCTCATCCAGGCTCTTCCTTAAAGGATGCCATTGAGCTTGCAGAGCACATAAGGGATATTGGCTATATGCCAGAGCAGGTACAGGATTTTTATCCTACCCCCTCCACTATATCCACCTGTATGTATTATACAGGACTTGATCCAAGAACAATGAAAAAGGTTTATGTAGCACGAAATCCTCATGAGAAGGCTATGCAGAGAGCTTTAATACAGTATAGAGATCCGAAAAATTATGATTTAGTCATAGAGGCTCTTAAGCTTTCTGGAAGAGTAGATCTTATTGGCTTTGATAAGAAATGTCTTGTACCCCCAAGGAAAAATATTGGGCTAAAGGGAGGAAATGAGAATCTTCAAAAAGTTTCTAAAAAAACAGTGAAAAATGTAAATAGGAAAGGCTCTATAAGAAAGAACAGTAGGAGCACAAAGGGCAGATGATAATTCATCTGCCCTTTACTTATATTTTCAATTAAACAAGCTACCTTCATAGGTTTTGCTATGCTTAATTGGTACTATCATTTTCTAGTGAGAACTGCCATCCAATACCATACTTATCTGTAACCATACCGTATAAATCCGACCAAAAGGTCTTTTGAAGTTCTTCAATAACTTTTCCTTCTTCCTTTAATTCGCTAAAGATTCTTTTGATTTCTGAGGAATCCTTACATTTGTAGACGATGGTAATATTATCTCCGAAGGTTATGGGAATACTATCTGGAACATCGGAAAACATTACTGAAGTACCCTTTATATTTAGATGTGTATGTAAAACAAGCTTTTTTTCTTCCTCCGTCATAGAATTAGTGTTGCCTCCAGGCATTTCTCCATAGGTCAAAATATAGGGAGCTTCTAAACGAAATACTTTAGAGTAGTATTTAACTGCATCAGAGCAGTTACCTTTAAAGTTAAGATATATACCTAAAGCCATCTTAAGGCCTCCTTTAAACCATTTATTATTAATAGTACCTAGAAGTAATTAACATATAATGAAATTATTTATATATTTTTATTAACTTTCTTGATGGTTGAATTGCTAAAATTGGATAATATTCCTTTAAATATTTAATCTTAATTTTAATCAGATTATTAACATTATGAAACAGATAGGTGAATTAATCATAACAATAAGAAAAATGTTATTGACACTGAAATTTTAATGTGGTAATTTAATTGTGGGTGTTTTAAATGACTAGTGGATTGTGACTGGTAATGCAGGCAAGACCATCTTGTAGGGGGATTATTTTTTCTACGGGATTGGTTTTTTTTATTTTTTAGGAGGGATTCTAAGTGTACAAAATTACAAAAGTAATAAATAACAATATTGTATGCGCTGAAGACTCTCAAGGTGAAGAGGTAATATTAAGAGGCTTAGGCATAGGCTTTAAACATAAAGTTAAGGACAATTTAGAGGATAAGGATGTTGAAAAGGTTTATAAAATCACTAATCCTAAAACCTCTAATAAACTTCAAGAATTATTGTTGGAAATTCCTTTAGAATATATTACTCTTTCTACAGAAATAATCGAGTATGCAGAGAAGTCACTAAATAAAAAGCTTAATGACAATATTTATATAACTTTAACAGACCACATTAACTTTGCTGTTAAGCGAAAAGATAGCAATATGGAATATAAAAATGTGCTTCTTTTAGAAATTAAAAGGTTTTATCCTCAGGAATATAATATAGGAGTTCACTCTCTGGAAATTATTAAGGATAAACTGGATGTGGAGCTATCCATTGATGAAGCAGGTTTTATAGCCCTTCATATTGTAAATGCAGAACTTAATACAAATATGGGTAATATTATGAAGATCACAGAAATTATTCAAGGGGTTTTGGGAATAGTGAAAAATCATTACAAAATAGATATTGATGATGAAGGACTGGACTATGAAAGATTCATAACTCACTTGAAATTTTTCGGACAGAGACTCTTTAACAATAAGAGCACGAAGGACCATGATGTAGTGTTTCAAAATATTGTAAAGGAGAGATATCTCTTTGATTATCAGTGTGCAGAAAAAATAAGAGAGTTTATAAATAATAAGTATAATAGAATGATTACAAATGAAGAGATGATGTTTCTTACAATTCATCTTAGAAGGTTATCAAGGGCTTAAAATAATAAAATATAGTAACAGATTGTGACTGGTAATGCAGGCAAGACTGAAGTTTAGGGTTATGGTATAAATTGGTATGCTTTATTCTTTTCTTTGGTCTTTTTTATTTTATAAATTGTAAATAATATCTCTATGGATATATTTAAATAAATAATAAAAACATAAGGAGGAAATTTCATGAAAGATAAAGCTTTTGCCGTTTTACAGCGTGTGGGAAGATCCTTCATGCTGCCTATTGCAATTTTACCTGTAGCAGGTTTGTTTCTTGGTATAGGTGGTTCCTTTACTAATGAAACTATGTTAAAGACTTATGGACTTATGAATGTAATGGGTCCTGGCACTTTTATTTATTCTATATTAACTGTTATGAAGGCAGCAGGTGATATAGTATTTGCAAACCTTCCTATATTATTTGCTATGGGAGTTGCCATAGGTATGGCTAAAAAGGAAAAGGAGGTAGCAGCCTTATCTGCAGCTATTGCCTTTTTCATAATGCATGCATCCATTGGTGGTATGATTGCAATCAATGGAGGAGCAGAGGCCCTTCTTAGTGGTGCTGCAGCATCTGTAGTTGGAATTACTTCTCTGCAAATGGGTGTTTTTGGAGGCATTATAGTTGGACTTGGAGTAGCAGCACTTCATAATCGTTTCTATAAGATAGAGCTTCCTCAGGTATTATCCTTCTTTGGAGGTACAAGATTTGTTCCAATAATTAGCGCAATTGTTTATTTGATTGTAGGTATTGCAATGTTCTTTATTTGGCCTCCTATTCAGGCAGCCATATATAGTGTTGGCGATCTTGTGCTAAGATCTGGTTATGCAGGAACCTGGATATATGGTGTAATGGAAAGAGCACTTATTCCTTTTGGTCTGCATCATGTGTTTTACCTTCCCTTCTGGCAAACCGCTGTGGGTGGTACAGCAGAGGTTGCAGGGGTGTTAGTTGAAGGTGCACAGAATATTTTCTTTGCAGAGCTTGCAGCACCGGGAATAACTCATTTCAGTGTTTCAGCTACAAGATTTATGTCCGGTAAATTCCCACTAATGATCTTTGGACTTCCAGGAGCAGCACTTGCTATGTATAAATGTGCAAAACCTGAAAAGAGAAAGGTTGTTGGAGGACTATTATTATCCGCAGCTCTTACTTCCATGTTAACAGGTATTACTGAGCCTATAGAATTTACATTCTTATTTGTGGCACCAATACTTTATGTTATTCACTGTATTTTTGCTGGTCTTGCATATATGTTAATGCATATATTTGGAGTTGGAGTAGGTATGACCTTCTCTGGTGGCTTTATAGATATGTTCCTTTTTGGTATATTACAAGGAAATTCTAAAACAAGCTGGATATATATAGTGCTAGTTGGTATAGTGTACTTTATCGTTTATTACTTCCTCTTTAGCTTCCTTATAAAGAAATTTAACTTCAAGACTCCTGGTCGTGAAGAGGGTGAGGCAGAAACAAAGCTATATACAAGAGCTGATGTTAATGCTAAAAAGGATGCCCCTAAAAATGGCGGTGATAATGTTTCTGCTACTATTACCAAAGGTCTTGGTGGTAAGGCAAATATAAGTGATGTAGATGCTTGTGCTACAAGACTTCGTACAACGGTTTATGACCAGAGCTTGGTGGATGAAGGAATCTTGAAGTCTAGTGGAGCAGCGGGAGTTATTAAAAAGGGAAATGGCGTACAGATAATTTATGGACCTAAGGTTACAGTGATTAAATCTAATTTAGAGGATTATCTTCAAAGTGATGCTTCAAATGATGTTTCTACTAATACTTCTAGTAATGAAAAGAATAATAAAGTAGAATCAGTTCCTTCCAAAGAGGATAAGAAGAATTCAGGTGAAAAGAAGAAGATATACTCTCCTCTAGAGGGAAAGGTCCTGTCTCTTGAAGAAGTTGCAGATGGTGTTTTCTCTGAGGGGATGCTTGGAAAAGGTGCTGCTATTGAACCTTCAGTGGGTATAGTTACCGCTCCCTTTGATGGAGAAATTGCTACAGTATTTGTTACTAAACATGCTATAGGTTTAACTTCAAAAGATGGTGTGGAGCTTCTTATTCATGTTGGTCTTGACACAGTACAGCTAGATGGGAAGTATTATGAAGCAAAGGTTAAGGATGGAGACAAAGTAAAGGCAGGAGATGTGCTCTTAGAATTTGATATAGAAGGAATAAAGAAAGAGGGTTATAGAGTAGTTACTCCTATAATAGTCACAAACAGTGATAATTATAAAGCAGTAAATACTATAGCTAAGGGAAATATTAAGAGAAAAGACAGCTTCTTAGTAGTTGAATAATGTAATAGAATCATTTAGCAGTGCAGCCAGCAAGGTTGCACTGCTTTTTATAATTAGCCATCTTCTAAGAATTAATTTTTGGTAATTGTTGCATGAGGAAAAATAAGGTATAATAACATAGGATTATCAATAGATAACTTCTATGATTTGAGAATAGCTATTATATAATACCTAAGATAAATATTTGGAGGAATGAAATAATATGTGGTTTATATTTGCCTTATTAACAACAATGTCCTGGGCCTTTGCAGACCTTTTCTATAAGAAGGGAGCAGATGAGAGGGATAAGCTTAGTCATATTAAGACTGTAATAATGGTGGGTCTTGTTATGGGACTACATGGATTTATATATATGTTTGTAAAAGGAATTGATTTTTCACCTAGCTATCTTATAACCTATCTTCCTGTTTCAGCTATGTATATTTTGTCCATGGCCATAGGGTATATAGGTCTTCGATATATAGAGCTATCTATATCATCTCCGGTACAGAACTCTTCCGGTGCTGTAACAGCTCTTCTTATTTTTGTGTTTTTTACTCATAGTTTAAGTGGGCTTGAGGTAGCGGGGATAATTACAATTACTCTAGGAATAATAGTGCTGGCAGTGATAGAAAGGGGAAAGACGCTGAAAGAGCTTCCCATTAAGGAATCCCAGTACAAAAAATATACCGGAAGCTTTTTAGCTATTATTTTTCCTATACTCTATTCCATAATAGATGGCTTAGGAACCTTTGCTGATGCAATTTACTTAGATGAGCTGGCTCTTATAGGTGAGGAGCAAGCACTCCTTGCTTATGAATTCACCTTTCTTATTTGTGCGATTTTAGGATTTATTTATCTTAAAGCAAAAAAGCAAAGCTTTAATTTAGTTCGGGAAAGGGACAAGGGTATAGCAGCTATATTTGAAACTATAGGGCAGTTTTTTTATGTATTTGCTATGACACAAAATGCAATTATTGTAGCTCCTCTTATAGCTTCCTATAGTATGTTTTCCGTTTTATTATCCCGAATTTTTTTGAAAGAAAGGCTAACAAGGCAGCAATATGCTGTAGTCATTATAGTGATGATAGGAATTGCTTTATTGGGCTTGTCTGAGGGAATGGCAGGATAATTAAATATTTTTAACAAGAAAAAAGCCAGCAGGGATTTACTTGCTGGCTTTTTGACATGGATAAATTTCTTGAAAGTATAGGAGAATTGCACTTTCAAGAATATTTATTTTCGATTAGGTACAACATATTTATGTTAGTGGTATGGAATTATCTTTAAGTAGCAATGAAAGGAAGACGGTTAAATGAAAAATAACAGGCTTCAAAGGTGGTTAATTTTAGGTGCATGCTTTTTAATTATGGCTGTAGTCTTTAGTATAATAAATTCAGTACATTCCCTGTTTATAGCTCCCGTTACGGAGGCTATGGGCTTTTCTATAGCTTCCTTTTCCTTACTTTTTACTATTGCTGGTATAACAACAGCTTTAATCTCACCAATTGTAGGCAGGCTTATAGGGAAAATAAATATTAAATTAATAATGTCCTTTGGGGTAATTACTGCAGGTTTAAGCTTTGCAGCTTATGGTTTTGTATCTTCAATTACCGCTTTTTATATAATAGGCTTTATATCTGCTGTAGGAGTAACCTCTACATCAACAATCCCAATTTCTACACTTCTAAACTATTGGTTTAAAGAAAAAAAGGGAACTGCTATGGGGATAGCTTTTGCAGGTATAGGCACTGGTACTTTTTTTTGGATGCAGGTAGCAACCTTTCTCATAGAAAAAAGGGGATATAGATATGCTTATGTTATTTTGGGTCTTATAGTAATTGCTATTGCTCTTCCTTTAGTACTTTTTTTTATAAAACTTCCCAAGGAAGCATTTTCTTCTGAAGGAGAAGAAGTAAAGGAGAAGAGTAGTGGAATAGGAGTTAAAATAAATCTTAATTTTATTTTGTTTTCCTTTGCCTTACTTATCCTTGGGCTAACGGTTTCAGGTACAAAAGTGCATATACAGCCCTATTTAGGGTATGCAGGCTACAGCCTTAAATACAGCGCAAATATAGGATCTGCTCAGTCGGCCTTTGCTCTTCTAGGTAACGTTTTAGGAGGATATATCTTTGATAAGTTTCCTCTAAAGGTTTCTGTAACGATTTTAAGCCTATTTGCTCTTGGGAGCTATGTAGCTCTATTATTCGTAGGAATAAACGGAATAGCTTTTGTATTTGCAGCACTTTATGGCTTGTTTCTTTGCCTTCCTTCTGTTTTACCAGCCTATGGCGTAGGAGAGCTTTTTAAAGAAGGTGAATATGCTGTAACCTTTGGAATAGTAAATATGGTCTTTACCTTTGGCTCAGCCTTTGGACCTTTGATTTCAGGAATTATTGCAGATATAACAAATTATAGTCTTGTATGGGTAATTTATTTTATTACTACCTTAATATATCTAGTAATTCTTTTGGTAACAATTAAAAGAATTAAAAAACAAAGTAGAATTAATTAGTGAAGGATCATTGAATGATTATAAATTTTATGCTACGCTTTATAGTGTTAAAGTGATAAAAACAATGTGAGGGATAGAAAATGGGAAAATCATGGATACCAGAGGGATATAAATCCTGCCTTGGATTATATGAAACTCAAGAGGCGATTGGAATAATAAAAAAATTACTGGAGAAAAAGCTATGTGTTGCTCTTCACCTAAAGCGTGTTAGTGCACCAATTTTTGTAGACCCTAAAACTGGACTTAATGACAATCTAAATGGTGTGGAAAGGCCTGTGTCCTTTGATGTTCCAGATGTTGGCATTGATGCAGAGGTAGTACACTCTTTAGCTAAATGGAAAAGAATGGCTCTGTATCGTTATGATTTTAGAACGGGAAAGGGTCTTCTAACAGATATGAATGCTATTCGAAGGGATGAAGAGCTAGATAACCTTCATTCCGTTTATGTAGATCAGTGGGACTGGGAAAAGGTAATACTCCCAGAGGATAGGACTATTGAATACCTAAAGGACACAGTGAGAAGAATCATAAATGTTATCTGTAATACTTTAGATGAGCTTAAATATAAATATGAGAATTTGGATACTGAGCTCTGCAGAGACATTACCTTTATTACCACACAGGAGCTGGAGGATAAGTATCCTGATTTAACTCCTAAGGAAAGAGAAAATGCCATTGTTAAAGAGCATAAAACTGTATTTTTGATGAAAATTGGTGATGTATTAAATTCTGGTGAGAGGCATGATGGACGTGCTCCTGACTATGATGATTGGCAATTAAACGGAGATATTTTATTATGGAATGATGTTCTAGGACAAGCTATTGAAATATCATCTATGGGTATTCGTGTAGATGCTAAATCCTTAGACAGTCAACTTACTAAAACTGGCTGCAATGATCGCAGAGAGCTTCTATATCACAAAATGCTCCTAGAAGGTAAGCTACCTTTAACTATTGGAGGAGGTATAGGACAATCAAGAGTATGTATGCTTCTCCTTAATAAGGCTCATATTGGTGAGGTCCAATCCTCTGTATGGGATGAGGAAACAAGAGCTGTATGTGAAAAAGCTGGAGTAGAACTTCTGTAATCTCCTGTAAGATAATAGTATTTAAAGTTTAAGTCCTAGAAGAATTCTGATATAAAACCTGAGTGGGTATATATCGTTTTTCTTCTGGGATTTTTTTAGGCATTTTTAAATAATTTAAAGAAATTTAATAATATTTTAATAAGTTATTATTAAATTGTTAATAAAGTATCTATATTATGTTGTTTTTAGATAAAAAACTTGCTATTAAATTGCAAATAAGTTAAAATGTAATATATATTTATCTTTTAACCCTATCTAACGTAAAAAATATGTCTTTTAAAGTAATCAATTCTAATTCCATTTGTTTTATATTATGAAAAGGATTCAATAGAAATAAATAAAGTAAATTATTTCATAAACATCCTTTTTAAGGGTGTATTTTTTATACTTTTTAATTTTTATAGTATTAATTATAATTTATATTACTTTCATTATTAGAAATGGGGGAATGAATATGTTACATTTTGAAAATGTTACAATGTCCTATGATGGAGAGCACGAGGTACTAAAAAATCTTAATCTTGAGATACCTGAGGGAAAACTGGCTGTTCTTATTGGTCCCTCAGGCTGTGGAAAGACAACCACTCTACAGCTTATTAATAGGCTTATAAATCCTACAAAGGGTAAGATTTTTATTGATGGTGTAGATATTCACACTATGAATCCTGTAGAGCTTAGAAGGAGCATAGGCTATGTTATTCAGGAAATAGGCCTTTTTCCTCACATGACCATAGAGCAGAATATAGAAGTTGTACCAAAGCTTTTAAAATGGCCGGAGGATAAATGTAAAGCTAGGACTGAAGAGCTTTTGCAATTGGTAGGTTTAGATCCAGAAACTTACCTTAAGAGGTATCCTTCTAATTTAAGCGGAGGTCAGCAGCAGAGAATAGGGTTATTGAGAGCTCTGGCTGCAGAACCACCTATAATTTTGATGGACGAGCCCTTTGGAGCCTTAGATCCAATTACTCGAGAATCACTTCAGGAAGAAATAAAGAATTTACAAAAAAAGCTTAAAAAGACAATAGTATTTGTTACTCATGATATGGATGAAGCAATAAAAATAGCTGATATTATAGTGTTAATGAAGGATGGAGTAGTGGTACAAGCAACATCCCCAGAAGAACTGTTATCAAATCCTGCTAATGAATTTGTAGAGCAGTTCATAGGGAAGCATAGGCTTTATAATGGAAATATTGACAAGGTTTCAGATGTTATGAACTCGAATCCTTTTACTGTGTCTATAGATATGGGACTAGCACAGAGTATAGCAATAATGCAGCAAAAGAGGGTGAGCTCACTTTTAGTGGTGGATAGTGATAATAAGCTTTTAGGTTCTGTGGGCATAGAGGATATTACGAAAGAAGCGAAGCCTGGACTTTCTATAAAAGATCTTAATATTAAACCACTGCCTAAGGTGCTTCCGGATGCACCATCCAAGGAGGCCTTTGATCTTCTAATAGAGCAGCACCTTGATATCTTAGCGGTGGTTGATCAGGAAAATCATATACTAGGAGTTGTAACAAAAACTAGCATGGTAAAATCCTTAGCTCATTTGGTTTGGAAGGGTGATGACCATGAATAATTTTTTTAATTTTCTATCAAGAGAAAGTGACTTGGTTCTTAAGGCTATAGGGGAGCATGTGGTAATAAGTTCTGTAGCAGTTATTTTGGGTATACTTATAGCTTTACCTCTTGGTATTTTACTCACTTATAATAAAAGAGCAGCTTCAGTGGTGCTAGGAATCTTCGGAGTTATAAATACAATTCCCAGTCTTGTTCTTTTAGGAGTTTCTATGATTGTTCTGGGTCTTGGATTTATTCCGGCGGTTACTGTGCTTTTTGTATACTCACTTCTACCTATTATGCGTAATACTTATACTGGCATTAAAGAAGTAGATTCTAAATATGTTAAGGCTGCTCGAGGGATGGGTATGAGTACCTTACAGATGCTGCAGAAGGAACAGATTCCACTAGCTCTTCCAGTGATAGTTTCAGGTATCAGAATATCCGCTATATATATAATAAGCTGGGCTACCCTTTCAGCTTTTATAGGTGCAGGCGGCCTTGGAGATTTAATTTGGATGGGACTTCAGTCTTATAATTTTGATATGGTTTTTGCTGGCGCTGTACCTGCTACAGTATTGGCCCTGTTGGTTAGCTTTCTTCTATCCTTAGCTGAGAAATCTGCTACAAAGCATACCTTACATAAAAGGGGGGAGGGCAAATGAGAATAGAGCAAATAATTAAAGCACTGTTAGTACATTTAGAGATTACCTTTTTAGGAGTAGTACTAGCATCTCTTCTAGGTATAATACTGGCATCTTTGATAAAAAACATGCCAAAGCTTTCTAAGGTAATACTCCTTATTCTGGATGTGATTCAGACAGTTCCAACCCTTGCAATGCTAACCTTCATAATGCTTATCTTTGGTCTTAATGATAATACGGTAATTGTAGCCATTTTTCTATATTCTTTATTTCCCATTATGAGAAATACCATTACCGGTATAAGTGGTGTGGATAAGGGAATAATTCGTGCCGGAAGAGGTATTGGTATGACAGAGCTGCAAATATATACAAAAGTAGAGCTGCCTTTGGCACTTCCAGTGATTCTTTCTGGCATAAGAATGGCTATAATTACGGCCCTAGGAATAACCACCACAGGAGTCTTAATTGGTGCTGGTGGTTTAGGAATGCTTATTTGGAGAGGGATTCAAACTAGAAATACTACTATGATGCTTGCGGGAGCTATTCCCGTGTCAGTCCTTGCAGTAATCTTTGATTTTCTTCTTTCTTATTTAGAAAAAAAGATTAGAAAAGGAATAAAATAATAAAACTTATAATTACCTAGTGGAGAGGAGTAGTAAAATGAAGAAAAAAATTAGCTTATTTATTACCATGATAATGATTTTAGGACTTTTTGCTGGTTGTAGCAGCAAGGATAAAATAGTTATTGCCTCAAAGCAGTTTACAGAAAATATATTGCTTAGTGAAATGTATGCTCAATTGGTAGAAAATCGTACAGATGTTAAAGTAGAAAGAAAGCAAAATTTAGGAGGAACCTCCGTAATCTTCCCATCTATGAAAAATGGGGAGATAGATATGTATCTTGAATACAGCGGTACCGCTTACAATGAAATATTAAAATTAGAAGCTGATGAGAATCTAACTTCTGAGGAAATATATAATACCAGTAAAGAAAAACTAGCTTCTGACCATGGCATAACTATGTTTAAGCCTATCGGTATAAATAATACCTTTGCAATTGCTGTGCTTAAAAGAAAAGCAGAAGAAATGAACTTAAAATCCATAAGTGATTTAAGTACACCTTCAGCAAATTTTAAATTTGGGGCAAACCATCTTTTCTATACTAGAGTATCTGATGGCTATGATAGCTTAGTTAAAACCTATGGTTTGTCTTTCAAAGAGGCCTTGAAGATGGATAATTCTCTTCTCTATGATGCTATATCTCAGAATAAGGTGGATATTATGGTAGTATATGCCACAGATTCACTCCTTAAAAAGTTTGATATGGTAATATTAGAGGATGATAAAGAATTGTTCCCAGCCTATTATGGAACTCCTTTAGTCCGTAATGAAGCTTTAGAAAAGTATCCTGAGCTTAAAGAGGTTTTTGATTTATTAGCAGATAAATTTGATGATGCAAAAATGCAGGAATTATGTTATCAGGTAGATGTGGAAAATAAGACAGTAGAAGAGGTAGCAACAGCCTTCCTCACTGAGCAGGGGCTGCTGAAATAAAATTAGTGATAAATATCCATTGCAAAGGGCAATGGATATTTATTTATGTTTTTTGTTAATTAAATTATGTGATTTATCTATAGATAAATAAACCTATGAAACCTGTTAAAACCATTATTAATATTGGATTTAGTTTGTATTTTCTAAGTAAAAATAAAGAGACAATAAATATAACCATAGCTGCAGCATTTAAATTAACAGCACTTATATCAACAGCTGAAGAACTAAAAAAAGATATTAATATAATAGTGGAAGCTGATGAAGCAATAAGCCCTATAGAGGTAGATCGCAGCCCCTTTAAAATATTAGAAATGCTATCAACAGAATTATGCTTTTTAAAGAACTTATATAAAAAAATAGACAGAATAAATCCACTTAAAATACTTCCTAGGGTTGCTATTATAGCTCCAGGTATACCTGCTATTCTTATGCCTACAAAGGTAGAGGTGTTAACGGCTAATGGACCAGGTGTCATTTGAGATATTGTAATTATGTCGGTGAATTCTTGTAAAGTAAGCCAATGATGAAAGTTTACTATCTGTTGTTGTATTAAAGGTATTATGGCATAGCCTCCTCCAATACTAAACAATCCTATCTGCAGAAAACTTATAAATAAAGTAATAAGAGTTTTAATCATGTTTTATTCCTCCTTTGCTATTTATATAGCCTTGAGTAAAGCTTAGGAGAGAACATAAAATTATGATCACTAGCACATTTATATCTAAAAAGAAGCTGGCAACAAATGTACATGGTATCATTAAGGATAAGAAATGATTTTTTTCTTTAAATACTCCCTTTGCCATATCAATTACTAAATCTACAATAGCTGCAGCAATTCCTGCTTCCATTCCTTTTAATATTGCCGAAATAACCCTATTGGCTCTAAAGGCATTATAAAAATAAGAAATCACTGATAGTATTAATAGAGGGGGCAGAATTGTACCTATGCAGCTTATAACAGCACCTTGAACTCCTGCAATGCGATAGCCTACTAATACTGCAAGGTTAACGGCAATGGCTCCAGGTGTTGATTGTGCAATAGCAGACATGTCTAATAGCTCCTCCTCACTAATCAATCTTAAATCCTTAACAAAGTATTTTCTCATCATGGGAATAACTATATATCCACCACCAAAGGTAAATGCACTTATATTAAATGTAATTTTAAAAAGTAAAAAATACAGCTTTAAATTTTTTAAAGTCATAATAGTTTCCTTCCTTTATTAACCCTTTTTTAAAATTATAATCATAGATAACATATAAGTATAATAGTATAATTTTATTAAACACATAACTAAATAGTAATGATAAGAAGTATTTCATGAAAATAAGACATTTGCGTATTTTCAAAGCGGTATGTGAAGAAGGAAGTATTACAAAGGCTTCTGTAAAACTATATATGACTCAACCGGCAGTTTCTAATGCAATTAGTGAGCTTGAAAGTTATTTAGGGGTTTATCTTTTTGATAGAATTTCAAGAAAGCTATATTTAAACGAAACAGGAAAATTATTTTTAGGAAAAGCATCAAAGCTTCTAGATTTGTATGATAGTTTAGAAGAAGATGTTAAAGAATTTGAAGATATTGCAGCTATAAATATAGGCTCAAGTATAACTATTGCTAATTTTATTTTGCCTAAAGTAGTTGAAGACTTTGAAGTCTCCTATAAAAAAACTCCAATTAAGGTTGTAGTGGATAATGCTAAAAATATAGAAAGTATGCTGTTAAAAAATGAGATTGATTTAGGATTAATTGAAGGAGTTATTTATAACGAGGAATTAATTAAAATCCCATTTTCCTCCTACAAACTATCTGTGATTTGTTCTCCTAAACATAAATTTTGCGGTAAAGAAGCTATAGACATAAATTTATTAATAAAAGAAAGATTGCTCCTTAGAGAAAAAGGCAGTGCTATTCGTGATGTTTTCGATAGCGCATTATTATTAAAAGATATTACGGTAAAACCTCAATGGGTTAGTGTAAATTCTCCTGCCTTGATAAAGGCTGTAGAGCAAAATTTAGGTGTAAGTGTACTTCCAAGAATATTGGTGGAAAAGTATCTTAATGATGGAGAGTTATACGAATTAAAAGTAAAAGATTTTGACCTTATAAGCGTAAATCATATTGTTTTTCATAGAGATAAACACCTAAGAGAGAGCTTTAAGGCTTTTATTGAATTAGTGAAAAATACAAAGTAGAGGTGGGAAATAGTATTGACCCACTCTTTTTTTATTTCAATTCTACATTATTACAGCCATAGTTTAATTATTAAGCTATGGCTGAAAATCTGTAAATCCGTAATAAATTTGTAAGAATTACATAATCACTTTTGTAAGATATTACTGTTAATATTAGTATATAGCTGGTACTTACAAAATCATATTAATAAGGTATCATATATTTGTAGTATTTCAGTTCAAGTCTTGGAGGGGGACTAGTTATGGATAATAAGCTCAGCATACTGGTAGTAGATGATGATTTAGAAATAAGAGAAGCTATTGAAATTTATATGAAAAACGAGGGGTATAGAGTTTACAAGGCAGAAGATGGCTTGGAAGCCTTAGAAATTATAAATGATAAGGATATACATTTGATAATTATGGATATAATGATGCCTAAGATGGATGGGATAAGGGCAACCCTTAAAATAAGAGAGAATAAAAACATACCTATAATAATGCTTTCTGCTAAATCGGAAGAGATAGATAAGATATTAGGTTTAAATATGGGAGCGGACGATTATGTTACAAAGCCCTTTAACCCACTAGAACTTATTGCCAGGGTAAAATCTCAGCTCAGAAGATATACAGCCCTAGGAAATTACTCATCAGAAAAAAAAGAAGATGTAATAGTCAATGGAGGGTTAGTATTGGATGAAATCAGCAAGGAGGTAACTGTAGATGGAGAAGGGGCTAAGCTCACAGCCATTGAGTATAAAATTATAGAACTGTTGATGAAAAATAGGGGAAGGGTATTTTCCATATCAGAAATTTATGAAAGGGTGTGGAATGAGCCCTGCTATAATTCTGATAATACTGTAGCAGTACATGTAAGACGTATAAGAGAAAAAATAGAAATAAATCCAAAGGAACCAAAATATTTAAAGGTGGTGTGGGGTATTGGCTATAAAATGGAAAAATACTCATAAGGATAGGCCTAATAAAAACAGAGGTGGCATAATTCTTTTTATTACTGTAATATCTATTGTTCTTACCCTACTATCGGCCTTTGATTTAATTAATAATGCTAAAGATTATTATGCAAAAAGCTTTTTTAGAAACTCTTGTACTGCTCCTCATATAGCCTCTGTAGTAAATGAGATTATACAAAGTGCTACATCCAATGCTAATGAAAATGTTACAGAGGATCAGCTTATATTTAAGAGAAGAGAGCTTACGGAAGAAATTAATGAAAAAGTCAATGAAATAGAATATTCATATAATGAGGCATTGAATTATTACAACAATGAAGGACTAGAGAAAGAAAAGGAGAGACTCATTAATGAAAAAAATCAGAGGGTTGAAGAATTGAAAAATTCTTTAAATATAACCAATGAGGAATTAAAAGAAAAAATAATTCAGGAACGAGTTGAATATGTAGAAAGGCAGAAGGAAAATATTATTGAAGCAAATAAAAATATAATATTTTATGTAAATAATTCAACGGTACAGGAAGAATTTTCTAATCTTCAGAAGGTTAAGATAGAGAATGAAGCTGCAAACTGGGAGAGTTTTAGAAATCATGACTTCTTTATAGAGGCTGTAGATGGGAAGATTAATGTATATTATTTAGGAGAAAATATAACGGCAAGCTTTATAAAATATGGTTATATTGATGTTCCAGAAGGTATTGTTGCTAGGTTTGCTATTGATGATCAGAGGCTTTTATATGGTGAAGAGGATGAAATAAAATACTTATTTATGAACTATAACAAAATGGAAAATCTCCTTGAAATTGAAGCTGTGCTTATAGGATTATTCCTTCCTATATCTTTCATAGGAGCAAGTTTATTAAGAAAAAATAGACATGATCCTGGAACCTTTCAATTAAACCTAGCAAAGAGCTTTAGTAAGCTTCCTTTTGATCTAATGCTGACAGGAGTGCTTATATGTCTTGCACTGCTATACTTTAACACTATCGAACAGTTAAGATTTTTCCAGTTTTTCAGAGTATTGAAGGTAGAAAATTTCATTCTATTATTTTTGATAATTATGAGCTTGTTTTTATTCAGTAATATTAAAAACAAAAAGGATTATATAAATTCAGCCATAGTCAAAAAAGCCTTTAAGGCAATACTGACACTAATAGGTGATAAGCCAAGAGGACGAAAAATCTTAATAGTAACAGCTTTAATTTTGATATTACTTCTTTCTCCTGTATTACTGATCATTATAACTTTTGGAATATATGGTGAGGAAATGGCGGCACTGGCTGCTTTAGCTACTTTTTACGCTCTTATCATAATAATCACTGCTAGGATTATATACAAAAGGGCAAAATACTTAGATGAAATAATTAAAGCCTCTAAAGAAATAGCGGAGGGAAATGTAGATAATAAGATAGAAGTAAGAAAAAACAGTGATCTATCTGTCTTGGCAGAAAATATAAACAATATTAAGCAGGGGCTTAAAACTGCCGTTCTACAGGAGTTAAAGAGTGAAAGGCTGAAAACAGAGCTTATTACCAATGTTTCTCACGATTTAAAGACTCCTCTTACCTCCATAATAAGCTATATAGATTTGATGAAAAAAGAGGATATAAGCCCCGATGTAGCTGTAGATTATTTGAAGGTTTTAGATAAGAAGGCAGAAAGATTAAAGTTTTTAATTGATGATTTATTTGAAGCTACAAAGACTGCAACAGGAGCAGTGGAGCTTAATATAGAAAGGCTTGAGCTTAAGTCATTGTTAAATCAGACTCTTGCTGAATTTGAAAATAAAATACAGGAATCAGGATTGATATTTAAAATAAATCTTCCTGAGGATAAAGTTTATGTCATGGCTGATGGATTAAGACTATACAGGGTATTTGCAAATTTAATCTCTAATGCTATAAAATATTCCTTAAGAGGAAGTAGGGTATATATTGATTTAGTTTCTGGTGAAGATAAAGTTCAGTTTATAATAAAAAACATTTCCTCTTATGAAATGAATTTTGATGCAGAGGAAATAACGGAAAGATTCAAAAGAGGAGATGAAGCAAGATCAACTGATGGCTCAGGACTGGGACTTGCTATTGCAAAAAATATAATGGAGCTTCATGGAGGAAGCTTAAAAATTGAAGTGGATGGAGATTTGTTTAAAGGTATAGTCACTATATAATAAAAGGCAGTTTCACTGATTCAGTGAAACTGCCTTATTATTTGTACTGAGGTTTTTCAAAGAAATCCACTCTTGGCTCAAGAAATTTTAACTCATGGTTTGCTGGATTATCAACGAAACTGTATATAGGCTCAAAGATATAATCCCAGTTCCAAACATCTTCCTTTAAGCCTAGATATTCTCTAATCTTTTCGCAGCCCTCTGGTGCAATAGGGTGAATTAGGGCCATTGCAACTCTGATGCTGTGGAAGGAATCAATTAATACCTGCTTTGATAAAGCTTCATCATTATTTTTAGCGGCAATCCTAATATTGTTCACCCAGTATTTATTCATGTTTCTAATATAACTATCTAGAACATAACTAACACTGTGAAATTCATGATTATACATATGCCTTTCATAGGTTAAAATGGCCTTATTTGCCTCTTCAATAATTCCAGGGCTTACCTCCCCAGTAGGTAGCTTTGAATTAAAATCCGACTGTGCTGCATAAAAACAAGATCGTACGAGCCTGTTTAAGACGTTGGTTAATAAATTTCCTTCCTTGAGCACTGTATCAGCTCCTTGCTTTTTTTCTTCAGCCATAAGAGCTTGAGGCATGAAGCTTACACTTTTCGTTGCAAGGCCTAAGGCTAAGAAATGCATTCGAAGCTGCTCTGGAGAATAATGCTCAAGAAGCTCTGAAGCAGAAGGCGGTTTTATATCTGAGCTGCTGCTTGCCTTTTTGTCCATGTATAAAATATGGTTATTGGCAATTAAATGTGGAAGCTTGATTTTCGCCATATCAGGGTGCTCTTTTATATTGTTTAAGAGTCCAGTAAATAATGCCATTTCTGCTATGCCGTAAAAATAAATATTATCCTCCCCTATAAACTGATAAACCTCTGCATCTTCAGTAAACCACCACTTTTTATAATCCTCCTGAGAGAATCCTCTTTCTTCAAGATAAGCCCTTGTAAAGGAAATCGGTGCCCATAATGATTCAGGCCAAACCCAGAAGGTGAGATCCTTTAAATCTTCCTTCTCTGGAACCTTAACTCCCCAGTCTATATTCCCTGATAACCTAAAGGGGACTAAGGTTTTACCGGTACGATAACGAATTCCCTTTTTACCAAGAATATCTATTGCTTTATCCCTTTGAGAGAGAGTTTTAAAAACAAAGGTAAGGGATGGCTTTTTATCTTCATCAATTATTGAATGCTCCGGGAGCTCACCTTGAAGAATTTTTAAATCTTCAATATGCTTTTTTTGAACATATATAACAGGAGGCTTTAAAAACTCCTCTATGGTATTGAGAATATACTTCCTTGTATTAGAATCTTTTCTTAAATAATCCGCTCTCTCTTTTAAAAGCTCATTACAGCTTTCAAGCTTAAAATACCAGTTAGTTACCTCCTTTATTTCTGGAGTCTTTCCAGATAGTTGGCTTTTTGGATTAATTAATTCCTTAGGCATATACTGATGACCTAAGGAGCATTCATCTGCATAAGCTCTATCGGAGGAACAGCCCTGTATAGGACACTGTCCAATAACCTGACGTCCATTTAAAAGCACATTAAATTCAGGGTCAAAGAACTGTGCTGTGGACAGCTTTTCTAAATAACCATTCTCATAGAGTTTTTGAAAAACCTCTGCTGAAACTTCCTTATGAATCTCACCAGCTCTTCCAAGAGCAGAGGCTCCATAGAGATCAAGGCTGATTTCATATTTATCCAGAGTTTCTTTTTGATTTATATGATAACCTTCAACATATTCTTCAAGGCTTCCACTAAAATCTCCCTGATCTACAAGCTTTCTGTAGCTTTCAAGTATAGGTGAACCATAGCAGTCTGTACCGGAAAGGAAGATGACATTATTCTTTCCTATTCTATCTCTTAAGAATCTGGCAAAAACATCAGCATGAACAAATACTCCTCCTACATGGCCAAAATGGAGAGCTTTATTACCATAGGGCATCCCCGCAGTTATTACTGCTCTCTTGGGAAAACTTGGTCTTTCTTTTGCTTTATTATTTAATAACTTTTCCATCACTCAATATCACTCCAAACTATATAATTATTAAATCTTATTTATAATAAAGGATAAAAAAAACACCTCCTGCAAGCAAATGTTGCAGGGGCGAATTATCGCGGTACCACCCTATTCATTAATATGTCACCATATTAACCTCTTCGAGTACTTTCATACTCTAGTTCTGTAACGAGAACAATCGTCATAGCATCATCTATCTTTAATAATAGAATCCGTATGCGGCTCCGAGACTTGTTTCGTTACCCATTGGCAATCCCCTTTCAGCTTATAGGGACTCTCTGTGTGCCTTAAAAGTAATTACTCTTCTCTTCTTAGCCTTTGATTTTTTATTAGTATAGGCAATTTAACTATTTCTGTCAAGGGTGTTAAAAGTTTTTTATATCCATTTTCAATGCTTTTCTTAAGTGATGTTGAAGGATCTTTATTAGTGTCCTTTGACATTGCTAGTCTCCTTTTCAAATTTATTTTATTTTGAATGTATGAAGCTTACATATTATATAAATAACTAACTTAAAAGGAGGACAGGTTTCTAAAAAAGTGATAATGTGGTAAATTAGTAATGTTAGTAATAAAAATTAAAAAGAAGTAACTATAAAAGCATTTTTGAAATTATATTTATTTAGTTGACTTTGAGTATATCTATATACTTATTATATGCCTAGCAAGATTTCTAAGTAAATGTATTAATTTATATTTTCGAAAGGAGCATTATTGTATTGACTTCTAGATTTATAGGCTTTATACCCGTAATTATGGAAAGCTAAATAAATTTTAATAGAATTTAGGGAAAAGAAAAAGTAATAAGTAATAATTATAATGATACTAAAGAGGCGATAATATTGAAGGAAGAGAAAAAATATTTATTTTCCAATAAGGATTTATACAAATTAATATATCCACTTATAATCGAACAGCTTTTATCTATAGCTGTGGGGATGGCTGACTCTATAATGGTTGCTGGTGTAGGAGAGGCCGCAGTCTCTGCTGTTTCACTGGTAGACTCAATAGTTATTCTGCTAATAAATATATTTGCTGCTCTAGCCACGGGAGGAGCAGTGGTAGCAGGACAATATATTGGCAGAAAAAGAGAGGAAAGGGCTTGTAAATCAGCAGATCAATTGATTTTGTTTACAGCTCTGCTTTCTATAGTCATAATGCTTTTTATGTACGTAGGAAAAGGCTTTATATTAAATACTGTTTTTGGACAAATTGATTCTGAGGTTAGGGGACATGCTAATACCTATCTTTTGATAGTATCAGTATCAATACCCTTTATAGCTCTATATAATGGTGGTGCGGCACTATTTCGTACCATGGGGAATTCTAAAGTTACTATGTATATTTCGGTTATTATGAATGTAATTAATATTGTTGGTAATGCAGTATTGATCTACGGTTTAAAGATGGGCATTGCTGGAGCTGCTATACCTACAGTTTTATCTAGGGTATTTGCTGCAATATTTATCATTGCTCTTTTAAGGAACCAAAAACACATGATACATTTGACCAAGCCTTTTATATATCGCTTTGATGGACCAATGATTAAAAAAATATTGCATATAGGAATTCCTAATGGTCTGGAAAACAGTATGTTCCAGCTAGGTAAGATACTCTTATTAAGCCTAGTGGCTACCTTCGGAACTGCCTCCATTGCCGCTAATGCCGTATCAAATACAGTAGCATTATTCCAAATACTACCAGGAATGTCCGTTGGACTAGCAGTAATACCGGTAATCTCCCGCTGCGTAGGAGCTGGGGATTATGAGCAGACGAGATATTATACAAGGAAACTCTTAAAAATTACTTACATAGCAATGGTAGTGGTTAATGTATTATTAATTGGGGCTCTGCCTTTAATAGTAAGGATATATGCCTTATCTGAGGTTACATCACAAATGACTATAAAAATTCTCATATTTCATGGGATCTTCAGTACTATACTTTGGCCTGCTGCCTTTAATCTCCCAAGCACCCTACGGGCTGCTAACGATGTAAGGTTCAGCATGTTTATATCAATATTTTCTATGTGGATATGGAGAATAGGCTTTGGCTTTATATTAGGAAAATACATGAACATGGGAGTCTTTGGAGTATGGATTGCAATGATTATAGATTGGGTCTTTAGGGTAGTAGCTTTCGGAAAGAGATATAAAGGCAAAAAATGGGAAAAGTTAAGATTGTAGTATTAGCTGGTAGGCAAAACTAGATTTTGTTAATTATTTATAAGAAGAAGTTCAATATACCTAGATATTCTAGGTATATTTTTCTTTGAAGATTATATAAATGGGTATTGATAAAGAGCTAATTGCTGGAAATTAAAATGGGAAAATTTATTTATTGTTTATATAAAGGGAATAACAAAGTGTGGGATATGAATGGTATTAATTAACTCCATAAATTATTAGTTAAATATTGTGTACAAATTAACAATCCTTTGATAAAATGAATATCGTGTCTGGGAAAAAGTTCTAGAAACTTATAATGTAATCTAGGGGGGGATTTATAAATGAGAAATAAGAAATCTTTATTAGTACTATTAGCAGCTGTTCTATTTATTTTTGTTGCAGGCTGTAGCTCACAAAAGAATGGGGATAAGCCTTCCGAAAAGGTGACATTGAAGGTAGGTGTAATGCCAGCAGTAGATTCAGCACCTATCTTCTTAGCAGCAGAGAAGGGATATTTTGAAGACCTTGGAATAGATGTAGAGGTTCAGGTATATACCAATGCCATGAATAGACAAAGCGCTCTTCAAAGTGGAGAGCTAGATGGAGCAATGACAGATGTTATAGCTCTTGTGAATAATGTAGAAAATGGCTTTGACATAAAAGTAACCACTAGCACTGATGGAGTTTTTCCTTTCTTAATCAATAAGGATTATGATGATTCAAAGGATGTTAAGGTTGGAATGATGGAAGTCAGCGTTTCTAACTATCTTGCTGATAGAAGTTTAGAGGGTTACAACCTAGAGAAGATATATATAAATGAAATTCCTGCAAGACTTGAAATGGTTGGTAAGGGAACTTTAGATATGGCTGTTATACCAGAGCCTATGGCTTCAAAGGGAGAAATGAACGGTCTTATAAAAAAAGTAATAGAAAATAAGGATGAGTTTTCACCAGATATTATGGTTTTTACAGGTAATGCAATTAGTAAAAAGGAAGAAGCCTTAAAGAAATTCCATGAGGCATATAATAAAGCTGTAGAGGAAATTAACAAAGATGACAGTGAAGCTAGAGACATTCTCATTTCTAAGCTTGAGCTAAGCCCAGAAATTAAGGATAATATAATACTTCCAACCTATAATAAGGCAAGAGTACCAAGTGAAGCTTATCTTCAAGGAATTATGGATTGGAATCAAAAAGTTCTAGGAAAGAAAATTAACTTAAAGTATGACAGCGTTGTAGAGGGTAAGTTCGTTAATGATTAATATTCAAAGTCTTTCTGTAAGCTATGGCAGAGAAAAAGCTTTAGAGGATATTTCTTTAAGAGTAGAGGGAGGTACTACCTGTGCTCTTATTGGACCCTCGGGCTGCGGTAAAACAACACTTCTTTATACTTTAGCCGGTCTACTTAGACCGGCTAAAGGTACTATTGCAATAAATAATCAGGAGCTTAAGGGTGTAAGAAAAGAAACGGGTCTTATTCTTCAAAACTGTGGTCTCCTACCTTGGAAGAGAGTATGGGATAATATTGCTTTTCCTTTAAAAAGCAGAGGAATCCCTAAGGAGGAGGTTCAGAGGAGGACTTCTGAGATTTTAAAAAGGCTGGATATTTATGAGCAGAGGGGAAAATTTCCAGAAGAGCTTAGTGGTGGTCAAAAGCAAAGGACCGCTATAGGGAGAACTCTGGCTTTAAGACCAGATTTGCTTTTAATGGATGAGGCTTCCTCAGCTTTAGATGCCATAAGTAAGGAACAGCTTCAGAGGCTTGTGCTGGATATATTTAAGGAAGATGCAATAACCTTGATTATGGTAACTCACAATATTGAAGAGGCAGTGTTTTTAGGGCAAAAAATTGTTGTTATGAATAAGGGCTCTATAAAAAGGATTATACATAACAAATATTTTGGAGATAGAGAGCTTAGAGAAAAACCTGAATTTTATAAGGTTTGCCAAGAGGTGAGGAGGGTTTTATATGAATAGATATAAGAAGCTTATTATGAATAAGACCCTATATGGTATGGCTATGGTACTTTTATTTTGGTACCTTATGTATATACTTATAGATTCTCCAGCAATCCCTTCACCTTTAAAGGCTTTTATTAATTTTATTGAGATTTTTCCTAAGGTATTAAGTAAGCACCTCATAGTTAGCCTTGGAAGAATAGGTGCAGCAATAGGCATATCTCTTCTTTTGGGAAGTATTTTAGGGATATTTATAGGAATGAGTAAAAAGGCTGAGGAGCTTATTTCTCCAGTGGTTTATATACTTTATCCCCTGCCTAAAATTGCCTTTCTTCCAATACTTATGATTTTGTTTGGGTTGGGAAATACACCTAAAATAATGCTTATTATTTTTATAATAATTTTTCAGTTTATCTTAGCTGCAAGAGATGGAATAAAGGAAATACCTAAAGAACTATTTTATTCTATTAATTCCCTGGCTCTAACAAAGAGACAAGTATATTGGCATATGGTAGTACCTTCTGTGTTTCCAAAGGTAATAACTGCTTTAAGAAACAGCATTGGTGTAAGTATTGCAGTATTATTTTTTGCGGAAAACTTTGCAACAACCTATGGTATTGGCTATTTTATTATGAATAGCTGGGCTATGGTAAACTATGTGGAGATGTTTAGTGGAATAATTGCCCTAAGTCTCTTTGGTCTTATTCTTTTTAAGCTTATAGACTTTTTAGAGGAAAAGCTTTGCCCTTGGATAAGACTGCGGAGAGATAGCATGCTTCAGGGACTTGAATGAGGTCAATATTTAGGAGATTTAGATTAATATTTATGAGGTGTTTATTTTATTAAGATATAACAAAGGATGGAAGACTCTATGAAAAAGAACTATTTATTAAAGCTTTTAAAGGATTTATGGATTGCTTTAAGGCCTCTATCTCTTTCTTTAGCGGTGGCATCAACCACGCTGGGAATATTAATGGCTTATAGGGAAGGGTTTATTTTTACCAGTAATATTAAGATGGACATTTTTAAAATAATACTTATAACTCTGGCAGGAATGAGTGTTTTAGGTTGTGCAAATCTGATTAATGATTTTTATGAAGGGTCCTTTAAGTACCATAGACCTGGGGAGAAGACCTACAAATTTTTAAAGTATGATAGAACCGCCTTTGATCTTATGGTCTTTGCCTTTAGCATGGCTTGCCTAGGGCTAACTGGACTAATTGGCCTTGTACTTATAAAGCTAAGCACTGCAAAGCTCATTTATATAGGAGCCTTAGGAATGATAGGAGCCTATGCTTATACCGGAGAGCCCTTTGTTTATAAAAAAAGAGCCTTGGGAGCTGTACTTTCTTTAATCCTTGTAGGATCACTTATGGTTCTTGGAAGCTATATGGTTTTTTCTAAGAGTTTTTCCTGGGAGCCAATAATCTATACCCTTCCAGCAGGACTCATGATACCACTTATGATGATGAGCAATGAAATAAGAGATTATGCACGAGATAAGATGCTGGGAATTAAAACACTAACAGTAGCCTTAGGAGTAAAGGCAGGTAAGATAATTTATGCAGGACTTATTTTCTTGGCATATTCCTTAACAGTTCTTTTTGTATTTATGGGAAAGCTGCCTTGGGCAACACTCTTAACCCTTATAACCCTGCCAATAGCAATAGAATCCTATAAGAAGGTATCCATGCCTAAGTCCAGTGCAATAAAAATTACAAACATACTTCATATAACCTTTAATTTAATAACTATATTAGCCCTTGCTCTTGGGTAAAAGACACAAAAAGCTCTGATGAATTGAACTGCTTCCCGTCAAGAGGACAATGAAATAATATAAATATTTCCTGCTGGTAGCACATGGTGCTACCAGCAGTTTTTACGCCGCCAAATACGCTTCATGCTTCTCAATCGGTGTTAATACACCC
>JAEXZL010000002.1 GCA_023451395.1 Bacillota bacterium
TAAATGTTGCTCATAAGGAAATTGATTTGAAAAATCCAGCAAGTAACAGGAAAAATGCAGGCTTTACCGATGAAGAAAGGGGAAAGTTTACAGAATTCCTAGGATCAGGCTTCATTGATACCTATAGATATTTTTATCCTGAGACTACAGGAGTGTATTCTTGGTGGTCATATAGATTCAATGCAAGAGCAAACAATGCTGGTTGGAGAATTGATTACTTCTGTACTTCCGAAAGACTTAAGGATAGATTGGTTAGTGCTGATATTCATACTGAGGTATTTGGATCAGATCATTGCCCTGTGGAGCTTGTATTAAATTAATAGCAGAAAATGTAATATGTTACATAAGCTTACATTTTGTTAACAAAAATTCTATTGCAATTGAATAGGTGGTATGTTAATATATTTCATGGTTAGTAAATATTGATATGCGCTAGTATAGCAATAGTAAATTACAATCCTAAAGTAATTGTTTGGAGGTTTTTTTAGATGAATCAAGGTACAGTAAAATGGTTTAATGCAGAAAAAGGATTTGGCTTCATAGAAGTTGAAGGCGGAAAGGACGTATTCGTTCATTACTCTGCAATTTCAGGCGAAGGCTTCAAATCACTTCAAGAAGGTCAAAAGGTTCAATTTGACATCGTTGAAGGTCAAAGAGGAGAGCAAGCTGCTAACGTAGTTATATTATAATAATAAGAGGCTGTGTCATGAACTACCAAAAGTAGTTTTTGTCACAGCCCTTTTTGTTGGGAAATTAATATTTAGAAATATAATATATAAGATGTTCTTTTAATTCATTGAGCTATTTAAAAGAACTGTAGCCTGATTGGGTGAAATTCCTTTAATAAGAGAAATCTCTCCAATAATCAGTTTTTTTGCCTTATCAAGCAATTGCTTTTCTGTAGAGTTTAGACGCTTATTGGAATTTATCTCCATAAGCTCAATTACCACTTCTGCATTTTCTTTTAGGGAACCAGATTTGATTTTGCTGTTTAAGTACTCATTTCTTTCCTTCATAGAAGAAAAATTCTGCATCGGGCAACTATGTCCATGAACATTTTGAAGAATAAATTTTAATGTGTCCTCATCGTTTACCAGTCTTAAATGGGAATCAGCTATTTTACACTCCGGTATCATTATTGTTAGCCTGTTATGGGCTATTCTTATAACGTAATATTTTTGGGCTTCTCCGGAAAATTCCCGTTCCTCTATAGCTTCGATTACCCCAGCACCCTGCATAGGATAGACCACCTTATCACCAATGTTAAACAATTTACCACCTTCCTTAAATAGAATAACCTTAAATTTACCAAAAATAAAATAAGTCAAGGGTTATTTGAGTTAGTTAGAAATGCATGAGTTGTTAAAAATATATGAGTTAATTAAAAAAATATAAGAAGAAATTAATAGAATCTAAGAAATAATTATTATGTAAGGGTTATATTATGTTCCATTAAGAGGTGTTACAAACTAATTATATCACAGATATGATGAATTAAAAAATTATAGAATAACATACTATTACTAATAGTGTCAATAAAGAGTTAATATATAGATACATAAATTGTTTTTCCAACAAATTTTTGCCATATTGATAAAAAATCATAATATAATTAGGCAAATAATTATAAATGTATCAAGATATATATGATAATGAAAGCTTATATTGATTTTTTTGCAACTTAATTCTTTATTCGAATAATAATAATTTACAAATTATTAATAATTATCAGTTAATTTATTTAACACTTATCTCCTTAATAGTTATCTCCAATATAGTGATAATTTACTCCATTTATAAAATTCACATATTTATAATTTGAAATTCACTAAGTATTTAATATTTTTCAGTAGATTGAGATATAAAAAAATGTTAATATATATTTGGCTATAGCTTATAGTACTTAGGTTATGCTAGTTTAACAGTGAAAAAACTATGGTTTTTAATTTAGGAAAGGATGTAGAGAGATGAATTACAAAGAAATTTATGGCGGCTGGATTGAAAACAATTTTTTTGATGAAAAGACTCGTTTAGAGTTAGAGGCAATTAAGGATAACGAAGCTGAAATAGAAGATAGGTTTTACAAAGAATTAGAATTTGGTACTGCTGGTCTTAGAGGTAAGATAGGTGCAGGGACAAATAGAATGAATATATACATTATATCAAGAGCTACTCAGGGACTTGCTGACTTTATAAAGGATCAGGGTCAAGAGTATATGGATAGAGGGGTAGCAATAGCATATGACTGCAGGCATTTTTCTAAGGAATTTGCTCAGAGAGCTGCGCTGGTACTTGCTGCAAATAATATAAAGGTTTATTTATTTGAAAGCTTAAGACCTACACCAGTATTATCATATACAGTAAGACATTTTAATACTGCTTCAGGAATTGTTGTTACTGCAAGCCATAATCCAAAGGAATATAACGGATATAAGGTTTACTGGGAAGATGGTGCACAAATAGGACAGGAGTATGCTGATGCCATAACTAATAAGATTCTTGCTGTTAAAAGCTTTGAGGATATAGAGGTCATGGAAGAGAAGGAAGCTATCTCTAAGGGCCTTTTAAACATAATTGGTAGTGAAATTGATGACATATATGTAGAGAAGGTTAAGGCCTTAGCTCTAAGAGAGGATATTGATAAGGACATTAAAGTTGTTTATACTCCTTTAAATGGAACTGGAAATGTATTAGTAAGAAGAGTGCTTAGAGAAAGAGGCTTTAACAATATTACAGTTGTTCCAGAACAGGAAAATCCTGATCCTAACTTCACCACAGCACCTTTCCCAAATCCAGAAGATCCAAGGGCTTTCGAATATGCTGAAAAGCTTGGACAAAAGATTGGTGCAGATCTTTTACTAGCCACTGATCCAGATTGTGACAGATTAGCTATGATGGTAAGAGATAGAGATGGAAAGTATGTTTCCTTTAATGGAAATCAGACTGGAGCAATGCTTGTTAAATATATAGTAGAGGCTAGAAAAGAAACTGGAAAGCTACCAGAGAATGCTTTTATAGTTAAATCAATAGTTACCGGTGATCTAGGTAAGTCCATTGCTGCTAAATATGGTGTGGAAACTTATGAAGCTTTAACTGGTTTTAAAAATATCTGTGGAGTTGCTAATGCTTTAGAGAAGAACGGAGACAAGAAGTTCATCTTTGGCTATGAGGAGAGTATTGGATATGTAACAGGAGACTTCGTAAAGGATAAGGATGGAGTTATATCCTCCATGATGCTTTGCGAGGCTGCAGCTTATTATAAAAAACAGGGTAAGACCTTAATAGAGGTTCTTGAAGAAACCTTTGAGGAGTTTGGATATTATAGAGAAAAGCAAATATCCTTAGTTCTTGAAGGGATTGAAGGAAGCAGAAGGATATCCAGGATGATGGAAGTTTATAGAAATGAATATCCAATGGATGTTGATGGAATAAAGCTTGTGAAGTATGTAGATTATAAGCTTGGTAATGTTACTGATGTGATTTCTGGTCAGGTGTCTCCAAGCACTATTCCAGCATCTAATGTTCTTCAATTTACTTTAGAAGATGGCTCCTGGTATTCTGTTAGACCATCTGGTACTGAGCCAAAGATTAAGCTATATCTTTACTCAAAGGCAGATACTGCTAAGGAAGCTGAAGGAAAGATAGCTTCTATGGAAAAGGTTGCTTTAGGCAAACTTCAATCTGTAGAATAAAGGATAAAACATAAAAAGATACAGGGATTAATTTTCCTTGTATCTTTTTTATGTAACGAGGTTAATATTGTTTTCTATTTTTTAGGGATTTTCTTATGAGAAAGACAATCAAATCTAATAAGGACATCCCAAGTGACATTACAATTGCTTGTTCTATACTTATAGTGAAGAAATCACTTATCATAGGAAGCGCTAATAATACTATGAGGCCTACCAGAAATCTAAATATAATTTCTAATAAACTAGAGCTCACACTATTCCTCCTAAATTCACCACAGTAATATTATTACCTAATAAGATTATTTTACGATAAAATAACATTATAGTAAATATATTGGTAATACTATTATTTTTACATAAAAAAGCAACATTTTCTTAGATTTTTATTAGGGCTGTAAGTTCAGAATATTTCATTATAACATTTTGAAAAAACTATATATTAATATTTGTTAAATTTGTAATTATAAGGGTTAGACAGTGTTATAATTTATTTACTCTAAATACATGCATAGGAATCTATACTGAAGAATATTTATATAATTTATTTAAGTTTATTGAGAGGGTGTGAGTAGTGGTGAAAAATATAGTGACTAGGCAGTACAGGATACTTGTTGAC
>JAEXZL010000003.1 GCA_023451395.1 Bacillota bacterium
GGTGTATTAACACCGATTGAGAAGCATGAAGCGTATTTGGCGGCGTAAAAACTGCTGGTAGCACCATGTGCTACCAGCAGGAAATATTTATATTATTTCATTGTCCTCTTGACGGGAAGCAGTTCAGTTTTAACCAGAGCTTCTTTTTATTTCTAAAATAGTGAGATGATTAATCCAGCTATCCCCCCTGATATTACCAACCAAGCTGAATTGATTTTATACTTAAATAAAATAAAGTATGCAACTAATGCAATAATTATCGTAGGCATATCCACCAATGCTGAAGCACCGAGCTTCCAGCTAACAACTGCCATTAATCCCCAAGATGCAACATTTATCCCATCAAGAAGTGCTGCTATGAAGCTTGAGCTTCTAAGCTTCGGTATTAATGGATTTAATAGTCCCACCAATAGAAAGGATGGTAAAAATATTCCTATTGTAGCAAGTATTGCTCCTGGCAAGCCTTGTATCATATATCCTACAAAGGTTGCAGTGGTGAATACTGGTCCTGGAGTAAACTGTCCCACAGAAACTGCATCCAATAGCTGACCACTAGTCAATACACCATACTTCTCAATAAAGTTAGTTTCAAGAAATGCTAGAAGAACATAACCACTTCCATATAGAACTGAACCAATTTTTAAAAATGTAAAAAATAAATCTGAAAGTCCCATATAGCTCTTTGTAATATCAGTATTAACTACAGAAGCTATAGGGAGAATAGGAAGAAGTGTTAACATCTTTGATTTACTTAGCTTGTTCATGTTTTTAATAAGCATAATTATTATCCCCGAAAAGGCAAGAAGGAATAATTCATGAAAGCCCAGAAAAGAAAGAACGATTACTATTGTACCTATTACTCCCGTATATATATCCTTAACAGCAGATTTCCCCAGCCTAATTAAAGCCTGAAGAACAACAGCAATGATTACAGGCTTTATTCCATACAAAATACCAGAAACTTCTGGAAGATAACCGTACCTTGTATAGGCTAAAGCAAAAGCAATAACAATAAGCATTGCTGGTAAAATGAAGCTTACCCCTGCTATGATTAGCCCCTGCCAGCCCCCTCTTTCATATCCAAGGTGAATAGCCAGCTCAGTTGAATTAGGACCTGGTAAAAGATTTGTAGCTCCATATAAGTCTAAAAATTTATCCTTTTTTAGCCATTTTCTCTTTTGGACAATTTCCTCATCCATCATAGCCACATGGGCTGCAGGCCCACCAAAAGCTGTTATTCCAAGCTTAAGAAATACTGCTGCAATTTCTTTTAATATATTTTTTTGCTCCTCTTTAGAGAGCATATAGAATTTATTCTGTATATCTTTAGCCATAAGAATCCTCCTGTAATTAATAAACATTGCCGACTCCTTGTATTTCTTAAAAATAGATACTATAATATTATCATATATTGATATCTATTTTCGATATCTAGATTATATACAGAGGTGGACTTAAAATGCAAGAGCAAATACTAAGAAAATTCTTTTTAGGCTTTATACAAATTCACATTCTTCATCATGCAAAAAAGGAACCCTTCTATGGTCTTTGGATGATAGATGAGCTTAAAGAACATGGATATGATATGAGTCCAGGCACCTTATATCCTCTTCTTCACAGTATGGAGGAAAAGAATCTGTTAGTAAAAGAAGAAAAAATTGTAGAAGGTAAGATTAGAAAATACTATAAGATAACTCCCCTAGGAGAGACAGTTTTAAAGGAATCTCGTAAAAAAGCCTACGAGTTATTTAAAGAAATAAAATAATCATTAAGCTTTATAAAAAAACCTACCAAAACCTAATAATTACTAAAAACAAAGCCCCCTGAAAAATCATTCAGTGGGCTTATCTCTTATTTTGCTCTTTGCTTTTATCTCTTAGCTCTTAGTTCTTACTTCTTAGTTCATATCTCTTACTTTTCTTAGCTCTTAATTCTCTTAATAATCTCCTCTACCGATAGCTTAGCTTGCTCTCCAAGGTGCATATCCTTTAAAGTTAAGCTTCCAGTTTCTCTTTCCTCGCTTCCAATTATTATTACATAAGGAATGCCCAGCTTATTAGCATAATTTAGCTTTTTAGCTACCTTACCCTCTTCAAAATAAACCTCTGTAACAATTCCCTGCTCCTTTAGTTTATTTGAAACATTAATTGCATAGGCAATATCCTCATCCATGGGTACGAGAAGAACCTTTGTTAAGGTGGAAGCACCAGTCTTTATGATTTTTGCATCTGTAAGCTGATAGAAAAGTCTGCTGAGGCCGATGGATATACCAACTCCAGGCAGCTTCTGCTTTGTATAATAATCCGCTAGGTTATCATACCTTCCTCCTGAACAAACAGAACCTATAGAAGGATACTCATTAAGAATAGTTTCATATACTGTTCCTGTATAGTAATCTAAACCTCTGGCAATCTTAAGGTTTATTTTGAAATTAGTCTCAGGAACCTTAAACTCTCTTATATAGTAAACTACCTTTTCCAGTTCCTCTAAACCTTCTTTAAAGTCCTCATTATCTACTGGAAGGGCCTTAAGCTTCTTGATAATCATGTCTGTATTATCTTCAAGACTTATAAATTCTTGGATTTTTTCTATTTGATCATCATTAAGCATTAACTCCTTAAGTTCTCTTCTTACCCCTTCAATTCCTATTTTATCAATCTTATCTACAGCCCTTAAAACCTCTGCTTTATCTTCGATATGAAGGGAATTAAAGAAGCCATTTAATATCTTTCTGTTGTTTATGTTGATAGTAAAGGAATCAAAGCCTAGATCCTTGAAGGTTGAATAAATCACTGCAGGTATTTCTGCATCATTTATTATACTAAGCTTACCATTACCTATAATATCAATATCGCATTGATAAAACTCTCTAAAACGACCTCTCTGATTTCTCTCTCCTCTATAAACCTTTCCTATCTGATATCTTCTATAAGGAAAGTTAATATCAGACATATGCTGAGCCACATATCTTGCTAAAGGCACCGTAAGATCAAATCTTAAGGACATATCTGTATCACCTTTGGAAAAACGATAAATCTGCTTTTCTGTTTCTCCTCCACCCTTAGCCAAGAGCACCTCGGATTTTTCTATTAAAGGTGTTTCCTGTGGTATAAATCCAAATTTCTCATAATTTTTTCTAATGGTAGCCATCATATCATTAAACAGTATCTGCTCTGCAGGTAATAGTTCTAAAAAACCTGGCAGTATAGAAGGCTTTACTATTTCATTATCCATGGTTACTCCTCCTACTTAAATTATTTTATCAGTAATTAATGCTATCTAATTTGTTAAGGACTATCTTCATTCCTTCCCTTATAATAACATATATTATCTTCTAATAAAATAAGGGGATATAGAGCTTCCATAAATTAATGTATAACTTAAATCATTATTTATTTGCTTTATTATATTTTTCTAAGGCACTATTTATATCTGCAGCAGCCTTATCTACTGCCTGCTGTGGCGTAATAGTATTTTGAAGAAGAGCTTCTACCTGTGTTTCTACTATCTGCCTTGCCTCAGGGAATACTCCTAAAAGTGCTCCTCTGGATTCCACCTTTGAGCTATGAAGCTGATCTATAGCTGTTTGGAATTGTGGAAGCTTTTTAAGATGCTCCTTCATCCCTTCTAATTCATAGGTCTTTGTAGTTATAGGGAAATAACCAGTGTTTTGATGCCAGTATAATTGCTGCTCTGGTGAAACCATGAACTTTATAAACTCCCAAGCAGCTTTACCTCTACCTTCATCTTCTTTATCCATTATCCATAGAGAGCCTCCTCCTATGGAAACACCACCTTTATCAGTTGAATTAATGGAAGGAAGAAAGGCTGTTCCTACTTTGAATTTTCCATTCACACCCTTAATTATTGAATTTACCACTGCTGTAGAATCAATCATCATAGCAGTTTTACCTGCAATAAAGGCATTTTGAGTATCAGCGGTTTTCCTTCCAAAATTACCTGCATTACCTGTAGCATAAAGATCCTTCCACATATTAAATATTTTTAGCCCGCCACCATTTTTATCAAAATCCACTGCTGTAGCCTTGTCTTTTCTTCCATTGCCATTATTTCCATAGTCTAAATCCTGTTTTGCCATTAGCTGCTCAAAGAACCATCCATAAACCGCCATTGAGTAGCCATATACATCGACCTTGTCCCCTTCTTTTTTTACTAATTTCTCTGCCATGGACTTTACCTCTTCCATAGTTGTTGGTGGTTTTTTAGGGTCAAGTCCCGCTGCTACAAAAGCATCCTCATTATAATATAGTATAGGAGTTGAGGAATTAAAGGGCATAGAATAAAGCTTATCCTGAACAGTATAATAACCTAAAATATTTTTCTCTAGGGAAGAAACATCGTACTTGTCAGCATCAATAAACTGCTGCATTGGCAATGCATAGCCACTGTCTATCATCCATCTTGTTCCGATATCATAAAGCTGCATAATATCTGGACCACCATTACCCTGCTGTGAGCTTTTAAGCTTGTTTATAGCATCATCATAGCTTCCCTGATATTCCGCCTTTACCTTGATGGTCTTTTGACTCTTATTAAAGTCCTCTACAAGCTTTCCTATTGATTCTCCAGCCACCCCACCCATAGCATGCCAAAAAACAAGCTCTATAGGATCATCTTCAGTGCCTTCCGTAGGCTTACTTCCGCAGCCTGCTAAGAAGGAAATAGACATCACTGCTGCAAGAGCCATAGATATCCAACTTTTTCTCATAAAATAAACTCCCTTCATTTTTTAATATTTATATTCAGATTTTGGTTAACTTATTAGTACTGCTTATCCTTTAATTGCTCCTGAGGTCATTCCCTTAACTAACTGTTCCTGCCCAGCTATAAAGATAAATATGGAGGGTATGAGTATTAACACTATGCCTGCCATTATAACTCCATAGGACTGAGCTTCAGAATATTGCAGCATGCTTATACCTATTTGCACTGTTCTCTTATTGGCATCATTTGTTACCAAAAGAGGCCACATATATTGATTCCAGGTCATTAAAAACACATATATTCCTAATGCTCCAGATATAGGCTTAGAAAGAGGTATCACCACCTTAATTAAAAATTTAAAGGAGCTGCAGCCATCGATAATAGAAGCTTCTCTAAGCTCCTTTGGTATTGTAAGATAATACTGCCTCATCATAAAAATTCCCATTGCTGAGGTTAGATAAGGAACTATCAATACCCTATAGCTATCTAGCCACTTCCAGGAGGATACCGTTAGATAGTTAGCAATAATAATAGCATCTCCAGGTATCATCATCGTTGCCAAAATAGCAATAAATATAAAATTCTTTCCTTTAAACTCAAAAAATGCAAAGGCATAAGCAGAAAGACTTGCTGTTATCAGCTGTCCTACTGTTACAGCCGAGGCTACAATGAAGCTATTTAAAATAAACCTTAATATAGGAGCAGATTTTATGGCTTCCTTATAATTATCAAAGTTTAATTTTGAAGGAAAAAGCCTTGGAGGAAATTGAAACACCTCACCTTGATTCATAAAGCTAATAGAGAGTGCATAGAGAATAGGAAAAATTATCATAATGCCTATTGCTATAGAAAAAATAAGAAACAGAGTTTTTTTAAGCCTTATACCCATTACTTATAAAACACCCCTTTCTTTTCGAATTTGAACTGAATTAGGGTAATAACTAAAATTATCACAAACAAAATTACTGACTGAGTTGCAGCCATCTCAAAACGACTGTTGAAAAACGCCTCTCTATATATAGAGTGAACGATTACATTAGTAGCATCATTAGGTCCTCCTCCAGTCATAAGCTTGACCTGTGCAAAGGCTTGGAAAGCATTAATGATATCTAAAATTATTACAAAGAACAATGTAGGTGAAACCATAGGGATAACTATTTTAAACAACCTTTGAAAGTAATTAGCTCCATCTATTGCTGCACTCTCCACAAGTTCCTCAGGTATTCCTCTAAGACCTGAGAGAAGAAAGATAAAATTTACTCCCAAATTAAGCCATATGGTAACCACCGCTACAGATATCAGTGCAAAGTTGCTATCTGTAGTCCACCCTATGCTACTGTTTAATATATAATTAATTAGTCCTATACTTGGATGAAAAAGCAGCATCCATATTATAGCTGCCGGTGCAGAAGCTACAGCCATGGGCATTGCATATAGCAGCTGTATAACCTTACTTCCTTTTAATTTATTATTAGCTAATAGAGCCAGTATAAATCCAATAATCAAGGTAGGAATAGCAAGCATAGGTACAAATTTTAGTGTTACTCCTAGACTATGTCTAAAATCTGGCGACAATAAAACCTCCTTATAATTATCAAAGCCCACCATTGCTGCAACCTTTCCCCGAGCATTTGTTATACTAAAGCTAAGATATAAAGTTTTAAAAAAGGGAAAGTATACAAAAATAGAAAAGAGCAGCAGAGATGGAAAAAGATAAAGATAAGGAACAATCTTTTCTGATCTTTTTATTCTTTGGTTTGTTGTATGTTTTAGAGCTCTATTTTTATTAGAACTCTTTTTAAGAGAGCTTTCCATAAACCTCCTCCTTGTTCTTATAGTTAATTAATTTCAGAATATTACTAATTATGCATAAACTAATTATATAATGCAAAAATTTCCTTGTAAATAATTGTTAAATATTTATTTTGAGGTTAAAATTCAAGTATTTCATTTATCAATGGCTTTTGTACTAACAAATAAAGACATAAAAATAAACCTGAGAAAGTTATCCTCTCTCAGGTTTATAAAAACTTTTAATATCCTATTATTATTTTTTTAGCTGGCAATATTGAGGTAGCACTCATAGAAAACTCGTCTAAGCCATACTCTAAAAGAGTTTCTATAGCATCTTCATCTCCTGCCATTTCTCCGCACATGCCACACCACTTACCCTGGCTGTGTGCCCCTTCTATAGTCATCTTTATCAATCTTAATACTGCTGGATGCATAGGATCATATAGATATGATACCTTTTCACTCATTCTATCAGCAGCAAGAGTATATTGAATAAGGTCATTAGTTCCTATAGAGAAGAAATCTACATGCTTAGCAAGCTCATCGGCATTTACTGCAGCAGCAGGTATTTCTACCATGATACCCCATTCAATTTCATCACTATATGGCTTACCTTCTTCTTTTAACTCCTTTTTACATTCCTCAACTATAGCCATTGCTTGATTATATTCCTTTAAGGATGATATCATAGGGAACATAACCTTTAGATTTCCATAAACTGAAGCTCTTAAAAGGCCTCTAAGCTGTATCTTAAATATTTCTGGTCTATCTAAGCATAACCTTATAGCTCTGTAGCCAAGGAAAGGATTCATTTCCTCAGGCATTGGCAGATAGGATAGCTTTTTGTCTCCTCCTATATCAAGAGTTCTGATTACCACAGGTCTTCCATCCATTTTCTCAAGAACATATTTATAGGAATTGTACTGCTCTTCCTCTGATGGCATATCGTCTCTATCCATATATAAAAACTCTGTTCTAAATAAGCCGATTCCATCTCCACCATTAGCAAGAACCTGCTCTACATCCTCAGGCTTACCGATATTGCCACAAACCTCTATTCTCTTACCAGCAGTAGTGGTTGCTTTAACCTCTATAAGCTTTTTAAGCTCTTCTCTTTCAGCTTCATAAGCTTCTTTTTTATCTTCATATTCTTTAATTGTAGCCTCATCAGGATTTATGATTACATTTCCTTCATTACCATCTACAATAACAACATCCCCATTCTTAACTTGTGAGCTTATGTCCTTTAATCCAACTACTGCAGGGATTTCAAGAGTTCTAGCCATAATGGCACTATGGGAGGTTCTTCCTCCTATGTTAGTTAAGAAGGCTACAACCAAATCTCTATCTAGCTGTGCTGTATCAGATGGAGTTAAATCATGAGCAACAACTATAGTGTTTTTCTCAGATATATCGAAGCCACCTACAGATGTACCAGCGATGTTTGCAATAATTCTCTTAGATACATCCTTTATGTCCGCTGCTCTTTCTCTCATGTATTCATCATCCATACCTTCAAAAATTGCAACAAAGGTATTCATAACATCATCTACTGCTTTCATTGCATTGCTCTTATTGTTTTCAATTTCCATATCCATAGCCCCAGTGAATTCTGGATCATCTAAAAGGGTAAGGTGAGCCTCAAAAACCTCTGCTTTTTCTTCTCCCATGGAAGCAGCTGTCTTTTCTTTTATTTTGCTTATTTGTCCCTTAGATTTCTCTATTCCCTCTAGAAGCTTTTTCTTCTCTGAGGATACATCAGTAACGGTTTCATTATTTATTTTAATCTCCACTTCCTCATGAAGATAAACCTTGCCGATAGCATATCCTTTTGATGCAGCTATACCTTTTATCATTATACATTTCCTCCTCATTAACTATTTAAACGATGAAACTGCAGATATTATCTTAGTATATATTATATTCTTATCACCAAATAATATAAACAGCAAATCTTATGCCAAAATTAAAGTTAGTATAATATTTACATAAGTTTTCCTAATTATTCACCAAAAAACGGCTTTTTGCCCATATAAAAGATGGTTTTTAACATTTTTTTACTAAATAATCTTTCATATAAAATAATATTTAAAATACATTTTATTTTTTATGATAATTTTTATCAAGAAATAAATTCCATATTGCCATGATAAGTACCTTTATTCTTGATTAACCTTTGTATTCAATGATATTATAGTATCATGATATTTTTTATCAACAAAAACAAATGATTGATATTTTTTATCAATATAAAAAGGAGTATTACAATGTTCAATAGAGAAATGAAGATTAAGGATCCCAATGGCCTTCACACACGAATTGCAGCAATGATGGTAAATAAAGCCTCAGAAATAATGCATAAATACAATGTTACCCTCTACATAACAAAACCACCTTATAAGGATCCCTTAGGAATCAGCATGCTTGCTCTCCTATCCCTTAAAGTTAGGGAAAATGAATCTGTAATCATTTCCTGTAAAGATGAAAAGAATGGAGATACTGCAGTCAATGAACTTTGTAATTATTTAGAGTCTCAAATGAATGTATATCCCCAGGTATTAAAAGAAATTGATGCCTTTATCGAGGAATCTAAAATTGCTAATGAGCAGATCTTAGAAGATTTACCTATAGGAATACTAGTTATTGACACAGACTGCAATATAACCTTTATTAATAAATATGCTCTTCGATTCTTTGATAAGGAATATAATAAGGTTATTGGCAAACCAGTAAATAATTTAATAAAAAACTCTCAGCTTCCTAAAATATTAAAAACCGGAGATAAGCATTTTGGACTTATGCACCATATAAACAATAATACTGCAATGGTTAACGAAAGTCCAATTTATGCCGGGGATAAGATAATTGCCGCTGTGGCTGTATATCAGGATGTTTCCGATCTTATTGGTATGAGAGAACTTAATGAAAAGTTCCAACGACTTTTAGAAACCTCCCATGATTTAATATGCTTTGTAGATGAATTTGGTAAAATTAGTTATATTAATCCTGCATATAAAAGCTATTTCTCATTATCTTCAGAGGATATTATGGGAAAATCTCTAGAGGAACTTTCTCCAAAGGGTTATAGAATGCAGGCATTGAAAAGTAAGAAAAAAATTGAAAATGTTCGTCATAATAAACAGGGTATAGATATAGTATCTACTGTAGAACCTATATTTATTGATGAAGAATTTAAAGGAGTTATATCCACCTCTAAGCCTATTGACGAAATGAAAGAGCTTCTTAATAAATTAGAAAAAAGTGAGCAGGAATTGGAATATTATAAAGATGAATTTTTAAAACACAATCAAGATAACTCCTCCTTTAAAGATATTATAGGCTATAAAGGCTCTCTAAAGGAAGTATTATATCTTTGTCAAAAAGCTTCTCAAAGCACCTCAACAGTAATGGTAACCGGTGAAAGCGGTACTGGAAAGGAACTGATCGCAAAGTCTATTCATTATAATTCTGACCGCAAAAATAAGCCCTTTATAAAGGTAAATTCAGCGGCAATACCGGAAAGCCTTTTAGAAAGCGAACTTTTTGGCTATGAAAAGGGAGCTTTTACTGGAGCATATAAAAACAAACCAGGAAAATTTTCTTTAGCTAATGGAGGTACTCTCTTTTTAGATGAAATTGGAGATATGTCTCCTTCTATGCAAGTAAAGCTGTTAAGAGCTCTACAGGAAAGAGAAATTGAGTCCCTTGGAAGCCTTCGTCCTCAAAAAATTGATGTACGGGTAATAACTGCAACTAATAAGGATTTAGAAGCTATGGTTAAGGAAGGAAGCTTTCGAGAGGATTTATATTATAGGCTTAATGTTCTTACCATTTCTATTCCTCCCTTAAGGGAAAGACGTGAAGATATAAGCCTTCTTACAGAATCCTTTTTAGAAAAGTTTAATAAAAAGCTAAATAAGAATGTTCGGGGTGTTTCCTCTAAATGTCTTAAGCTCCTTAGAGAATACAGCTGGCCTGGAAATGTACGAGAGCTTGAAAACATTATTGAAAGAGCCTTAAATCTATGCGAAGGAAGTGTAATCACAGAAGAAGATTTACCTTCCTATATCAATACCCTTCAAGAGGCGAGACAGAATCTTATAAATACTCATGACGGTGAGCTGCTTCCCTTTGAAGATTATGAACGGGAGCTTATAAGACTAGCCATGGAAAAATATAAAAGCTATAATAAGGCTGGTAAGGCTCTCGGGTTAACTCACAGGACCATATCTTTAAAATGTGCCAAATATAGCATTCAAGTAAATAAGTCTTAGAATTAATGTATGGAGGAGAACTTCTATGAATATCATAAAAAGTAAAGGCTCAGTACTATTAGACATCTTTATAATTTTTATAGGCAGCTTCATCGCATCTATTGGTGTTAATATGTTTTTGGTTCATGCCCAGTTATTAAGTGGGGGTGTTACTGGTATAGCACTTATTATTCAATATATGACTGGTTTTAAAGCAGGATTATCAATTTTCCTTATTAACATTCCTCTTTTTATTATAAGCTATCTAAAGCTCAGCAAAAGCTTTACCTTTTATTCGGCTATAGGTATGCTCTCCTTATCCTTTTCCCTAATTATAACTGAGGGCTTTAGTGGTATTGTAGCTCTAAATGACACTCTCTTATATTGTATCTATGGAGGTGTCCTCTGTGGTATAGGCTATGGGCTAGTTTTTTCAAGAAATGCCTCTACTGGAGGAATAGACATATTAGTTATGCTCCTTAGAAAGAATTTCACTGGAGATATAGGTAAGATAAGTTTAATTTTAAATATTATTATAATTGCTATAAGTGCCTTCTTTTTGGGACTTCCTAAGGCTCTATACACGTTAACATCAATATATATCCAAGGCCTGCTTCTGGACTCTGTTGTTAAGGGCTTAAATAAAAAGCAGCTAATGTTTATAATAACAGACCAAGAAGAGCTAATAAGTGCCTATATTATGAATAATCTCCATCGTGGCGTTACCCTACTGCCAGCAGAAGGAGGCTACACCTCTAGGAAAAGGAAGCTCCTTTACTGTATAGTAGGTCTTGGTCAGATGGTGGAACTAAAGCAAGTAATTCTAAACTATGATCCAAGAGCCTTCATATCCATTGTAGATGTATCTGAAGTTAATGGTAAGGGCTTTAGAAATATATAACTATTAAAATAGCCTGTCATTATTGGTATAATGACAGGCTTATGTATGGCTCTAATTTACAATATCCTTATATTTTAAGTATGTATTATTAATATTTTCTATAACAAATTTCATTTCATGTCTTCGTTCACGTATGCATACTGCTGATTCTTCATGGCAGATCATGCATTTTCTTAAGGAATGTCCTAATGTCACTCTGCTTAAAGGCATTAAGGTATCAGCATTGTAAACATCAATGTCTACACAGCTTCCTAGAGGATGCTTATCCTCAATTTGCAGCGTTAACTTTTTAATCTCTACAATTGGTCTATCAATAACCATTATTATATTAGGCCCTTCAGCGGTAATCCTATATATCTTAAAAAGAATTTGTTTTGCAAAGATATCCGTAACACATTTATCAATTATTTTAATTATCTTTTCTGATAGTGCGTTTGTTTTGCTTAAACCCGGATAGTTACTTCTTATAAATACTAAGGGCTGTTTGTGAAGAAGCATTAAATTCTGCTGAAAAATGCTTCTTGCTTCTCTTTCCTGTATTAAATCCTTAGACGTATATCTCATTATACTTGTGGCTTGGTTAATTTCTTAGCCTCTCCACTAGCTCCTTTCCTTCTTTGGACATTATAAAAGCTCCGGTGGCTTCAGGGACAAGTCTTAGGGCTTCCTCTTCTTTTCCTTGAATTAGAAGCTCTCTAACTCTAGAAGCGCTTAAAAATTCGCCCTCTTTCGCCAATCTCCTTACCTCTATAAGCTCTATATCGTATTCTTTCATCATTAACTTTAATGTACTGTTATACTGCCTAGTAACAGCACAATAGGGCTCCTCCCCTACATACCTTCTTACTATATTAAGCTCCCTTGAGAAATACCTTGCAAATATTCCCCCATCAAGCTCTGTATAAGCCTCTAGTCTTTTATTCTCTTCTTTAATAAAATATGATGGGAAGGTAGCCTGAGAGATGATATATTCTCCTCCAGGTATAACTTTGACATTTTTCAAATGTTTAGTTCCTTCCTTAAGAAGAGCCAGTCTCACTCCAAAAGGGAAATGAGACTTATCCTCCTCTAAAATAAAAATAAGAAGCTCTTCATTTTCCCTGGCTGCCTTTTCTATAAGATATAGATGTCCCTTTGTAAAGGGATTACAATTCATAACAATTGAAGCTCTTTTTTTTGTAGTGTCTATGTTATTTTCTCTTTTTATTTTATTAATAAAGGTATTGATATTATTGATGCCATTTTCTAGAAGTGCTGCTTCCTTTCCTCTATAAAGCAAGCTGAAGCCAAGAGAGCTAAATATTTCAATATTACAGGGCTTTGTAAATATAAAAAAATGAAAAATATCTTGAGAAAAGAGCTCATTCATCATTGCAGAAATTATAGTTGCCCCTAAACCTTCCCCTTGAAATTCTTCTTTTATAGCAAAGGCCTTTAAGATATTTCTACATTTAGAACAGGTGGCTATAAGATTATCCTCTCTAAAAATAGCAAGAGTATAATCAATATCCTCCTCTAAATCTAAATTAAATTTCTTAAGAAAATCCTTAATTTCCTCAACCTCTTTAGGATTCTTGAGATTAACCTCTCTAACTTCAGCTTCCAGCATTTTTAATCAACCCTTCTTATAATATCTAATACCGAACCATCCCTATATTCTACTACTCCTACGATTTTATCATCAAAGGTAATTTCTTTTGGTATACTAGTATAACTCTCTGCAATTTTCTTAAGCTCCTCTATAGACTTTAAATTCACTCCAGCCTTTTCTAGCTTCTCCTGCAAATCTTTTCTTCTTGGATTAACGGCAACTCCTCTTTCTGTAACAAGCACATCTACTGTTTCTCCTGGAGTAGTAGCTGTTATAACCTTATCCTTTATTATAGGTAGTCTAGCCTTCATGAGATTTGAAACTATTATGGAAAGCTTAGCACCAGCAGCAGTATCACTATGACCTCCGGATCCACCAAGAATTCTTCCATCAGATCCAGTGGTTACGTTAACATTAAAATCTATATCTATTTCTGTAGCTCCTAAGATAACCACATCTAGTTTATTTACTACCGCCCCCTTATTATGAGGATTTCCATAAATAGAAGCAGACATTCCTTGATGTCTGGGATTATCTCTATAGGAGAAAACTGCTTCTATATCAAAGCACTGAACATCCAAAAGACTTTCAAATAAGCCATCCTTGAGCATATCCACTAAATAACCTGTTATACCACCAGATGCAAAGCTTCCCTTGATATTATTTTCCTTCATTCTCTCTTTAAGCTCCTTAGCTACCGCTAGAGAGGTCCCCCCTGCTCCAGTCTGAAAGCTCATACCTTCCTTAAAAAGGCCTGAAGCCTCAATAACTAAAGCCGCATCTCTGGCTATCTTTAAACCAATAGGATTTCTTGTTATTTTGGTGGTTCCAGAAACTATACCCTGGGGATCACCAATTGAATCTACCTTAACCACATGATCTACATATATTTGAGAAATCTCTATTGGGGATGCAGGATAAGGAACAAGATTGTCTGTTATAGCCACAACTTGTTTTCCATACATGCTATCTGCTACCGCATAACCCAAAGCCCCACAGGCTGATGGTCCCACAACTCCATTTATATTTCCATAGCAATCTGCAGAGGGTGCTGCCAAAAAGGCCACATCTATTGCTATTTCTCCCTCTTCTATGGCTCTGCTTCTCCCTCCGTGAGTCTGCATAACCACAGGCTTTTTAAGCTCACCTCTAGAGATAGCCTCTGCCACAGGGCCTGAAATATAGGAAGCATAAATTTTTGTTACCACTCCCGCTCTTATGTGTTCCACCATTGGAGCATGTACCGGAAAAATTGAGCTTGCTGCTATGGTTAAGTCCTTTATACCCTTTGCAGCAATCTTTTCTATAACCATATTAAGAACAAAATCTCCATTTCTCAGATGATGATGAAAGGAAAGAGTCATACCATCCCTTATATCTAATACATCAATAGCTTCCTCCAGGGAGGAGAGTAGCTTATTATCACCAGGCTTTACAAGCTTTGAAGGCATTGAAATCCTATCCTTTAGCCTCTCACCTATAAACAGGCCTTGGTAGGGTATTACTTTACCATAGCCAGGAATATACTCTGGCAACTCTCTTCCAATTGCATTTTTCACAGTGTATCCCTCCTATAAAAGCTTTAGCTTCTCTGCTAAGGAAATTACCCCTCTAGCTCTTTCAATAATTGGTGCATCTACCATCTTACCATCTACAGAAAATACACCCCTGCCCTCTTTTTCTGCTTTATTAAGCCCTTCAAGAACCCTTAAGGCATGATTTATTTCCTCTCTATTTGGTGCAAAGGCCTTATGGATTACCTCCACCTGCCTTGGATTTATTGCTGCCTTTCCAGTCATACCCAAGGATTTTCCTTTAAGGGTATCGGCAGCTAGTCCTTCTAAATCCTCCGTATCTGTAAAAGGAGTATCAATAGCACTTATTTTTCTAGATCTGCACACTGCCGCTATCTTACTTCTAGGGTAAAAGATTTCTTCACCTTCTTTAGTTCTCTTTATACCCATATCTGCGGTATAATCCTCAGCCCCAAAAAGCACTCCATTTACCCTAGTAGAGCTTTTAATAATTGATTCCACAGATGAGACCCCATAGGCACTTTCTATTAAAGGCATAAGTGCTATTGTTCCAAGGGGGAAGCCCTGTTCCCTCTCTACCTCTTCTAGGATTTTTGATGCAGTAATAACACCCTGCTCCTCAGCCTTGGCTAAAATTATCGTATCTGGTTTAAAAGCTGCAAGAGTCCTTATATCCTTTT
>JAEXZL010000006.1 GCA_023451395.1 Bacillota bacterium
GGTGTATTAACACCGATTGAGAAGCATGAAGCGTATTTGGCGGCGTAAAAACTGCTGGTAGCACCATGTGCTACCAGCAGGAAATATTTATATTATTTCATTGTCCTCTTGACGGGAAGCAGTTCAGGCTGGATGGGTGCTTTTTCTCTTTGTTATTAAGTTCTATATGAATACCAAGCTACACATAAATATAGAAGCTAGGCATAATTTTACCTAGCTTTTAATATTTTCAGTGTCAATTCAATATAAAGTGTTGACAACATTTTACAGAGCGCATATTATAAAAACAGGTAACAAGTTACGCATATAAGAGGTGATGAAATGATACAAAAGAAAGCATACATATTTGGAGCTATATTTTTTCTTGATACTAAAATTCAAAATGCAGGAGATAAATTCTTCACTGAAATTACAACAAAACAATGGTTTTTATTACTTTCAATAATAAGAAGCGGAGCTGAAAGTCCAACGCTTACAGAAGTTTCAAGGATTATTGGATATAGTAGGCAAAATGTTAAGAAACTTGCAGTGCATTTAGAGAAAGCAGGACTTGTAGAATTACAAAAGGATATTAATGATAGTAGAGCATTAAGGATTGCTTTGACAAAAAAGTGCTTTAAGTATCTTGAAAGCAGAAAGGAAAAAGAAAATGAATTTATTGAGAAGCTTTATGATGGAATAACTGATGAAGAAATAAATATTATGGCTTCTACTCTGAAAAAGCTTGAAAGGAATATTTTAAAATTAGAATAGGAGAGACCTTTATATGAAAAAGGGAGGTAAAAAGAAGGTGGTGTTATTTGGTTGTTTGTTAGTAGTTATATGTATTGCTTTATATTTGGCAATTCCTTATTCACCAGTAAAAAAAGAATTTTGGAGTACTGTGGAAAAATTTGCAAAGGATTATGAAGAACCAAAGCATATAATTACGGAAGATGATTTAAAGGTGTTACCAGAAGCTTTACAAAATTATTTTGTGAAAAATGGTTATGTAGGAATAGAAAGTGCAAATGCTGTAATATTTCAGTTTAAAGATGTAGATTTTTCTTTAGGAGTTGATAAGCCTAATATAAAGATTGATTATACTGCATATGATTTTGTAAAGGAGCCTACAAGAATAGCTTTAATAGATTCAAGAATGTATGGAATACCCTTTCAAGGAATTGATATTTGCAAAGATGGAAAAGGAACTATGAAGGGTATAATTGCTAAGCATATAAAGTTATTTAATAATTCTTTTGATATTATTGACTCGGCTTATCTAGCAGAATGTCTAATGCATCCAAGCCTTGCTCTTCAGGAGAATATCGCTTATAGGCAAATTGATGATTATAGTGTAGAAGCAACAATAAGAAAAAATGGTGTAGAAACTACAGGGATTTTTTATTTTAATGAAAATTATGAAATGACAAGCTTTGTAGATGAAAAAAGGCTTTGTGCAGAAACTAATACCTATGAAAAATGGTCTGCAATAACAAGTGATTATAAAGTAATTGATGGAATTAATATACCAACAAAATTTCAAGCAGTATGGAATTATAGCAGTGGAGATTTAGTTTATTTTAATGGTGAAAATATGAAAATTTCTTATAAGTAATATATCAATACAAGAATCTCTTTCAAAATAATTTGAGTTTTCTGTTGACCTTCTCGTAACGTCATATTCTATAATTCAAGTTGTAATAAGTGATATCACAATTTCAATTGAGTTAAAGGGAGATGATTTTAATGGAAATAATTATACAGGATACTTTAAGTTTATATAAAGAAATGCTTAATTTACCTCAAGGAGAGAGAAGTGAGTTCTTTAGCGGCGAATTATTAAAACCTTTTAATGAGATGTTTGAAATAATGCATATGCCGAAGACACCTGAAGCTATGGCATCCATAGAGCTCTCTGGCCGTGACTCTGAGATGGTAGAGATGTTAGAAAGGCTTGAAAAAGCTGACGCATGGAATAATGCAAAAAAAACCATGGAAGCTGCAGCAGAGCGCTTTGAAAAAGCGGGCATTCCGGTACCGGAAAAAGTTGTAGTAGGCATCTTCTTAGGTAAGCCTGAATCTTTAGCTATGACGGAAGGATATACAGGTGCGGGATCTATGCCTGGCTTTATACAAATAATTATTGCTCCTGACGAAAACAACATACCAAAGTTGAATGCTTGTATAGCTCATGAGTTTCATCACAATGTGCTTTTTCACAATGCAAAATGGAACTTTATGACTGATGTATCAGTTGGAAAATACCTTGCTGTAGAAGGCCTTGCTGAAAGCTTTGCAGCTAGCTTGTTTGGTGAAGAGTTTATAGGCCCTTGGGTAACAGGTGTACAAGGAGCAGATTTGGATATCTCAAGAAGGATAATTTCAAAATCACTTGATGTTAAGGGGTTTATGGAAGTACGTAAGTATATATTTGGAAGGCATCCAATGATGCCTGAAACTGATGACTTTGATATGCCTTTCTGTGGGGGTTATGCTGTAGGATATCATGCAGTACAGGCATACTTAAGAAAGACTGGTGTTTCAATAGAAAAGGCTACAATTATAGATGGCGATGAAATAATGAGATTATCAGGATATTTTGAAGCTTAAAAAAGGGACTTACCTTAAAGGTAAGTCCTTTTTTTTCGTCTAAAAGGAATAATGAGCAATGCTGAATATATATTTACAAAATATTCAAACTATAATCGGTTACATGTTAATTAATGGTTTTGATTGTATCCCTCATAGTGGTATACTTTTCACGAAGATTAGTTTTATTCAAGATTTTTCTCCTTTTTAAGGGTATATATTTCTATGTATAAGCTTGGAGTTATGCAAAATTTAATAACATAGAAAAAACCATATTTACGAACTGCTATTGATGTATGGGGATAAAAAAATCCGGACAATGACTTTCACAATTGAGTGCATACCCCAATAGTATCTTGAGAAGCACGAGAAAAACAAAAGATAAAGGAGGGAAACTTATGTATTGTCAAAACTGCAATACCTTATTTGAAAGCGACCATTGCCCAAATTGTGACAGTAAAAATGTCAGAGAACTGTTAGAAGAAGATTTTTGTCTCTTAGGTGAAAAAAATGCAATTTGGAGCCAAGCATTAGCTGATCTACTTAAGCATAACAACATCCCAGTTCTCACTAAAAATGAGTTAGGTGATGTACAGGGTTCGAAAAAGAGCCATATCTTCGAAAGAACAAGAC